>CACYWX010000131.1 GCA_902778205.1 uncultured Ruminococcus sp.
GAGGACGCGGATGTGTCCATGCCGGTGAGCTTTGCCGGAGTATACGCGGTGTTCTTCATCCTGACGCTTCTGACGCCCTCCTCCCTCTTTCCCCTGGCCCGGGTGATGTTCCAGAGCGTGGTTCTGGTCATGGGACTGCCCTGCGCCGCGGTGGGAGTGCGCCGGATCGGGGAAAAGCTCTCCGACAGCCTCTTCTACATGACCCGGGAAAAGCTCTTCGTGGGGATGCTCCTGTTCGTGCTGTTCGCGGCGGTGGGCGCGTATCCCTTCCTGCTGGTCACCTCGGCGGTGGGAACCGTTTCCGTGATCCGCCACTGGGCCGGAACAAGAAAAAGCGGCGACTGAAGCCGTGTTTCCCTGAAATCACGCCTCCGGGATCTCCGGACGAAAGGACGACGGTATGCCGAAATCCAACAAACAGAACAACGACCTGCGCGGACTCCGGAAGGGTACCGCGGCGGGCATCGTGGCGGCGGGCGTTTTGTGTCTGGCGGTGCTGTCCGTCGGCGTGGCCCGGTTCGGACTGGGCGCCCTGCGGTGGGGAGCCGTCTGTCTGGCCGCCTTCCTCCTGTCGGTGTTCCTCCTGTGGCTCCTCCTCGAGCGGCACGGACGCCTCTCCGGGGACGAAAAGCTTGCTCCCGTCATGGGCAGAATCATGTTCGACGCCGTGGTGAAGATGCCGACGCCGGTGTTCATCTGCGACTCCGACGAGCGGATCCTCTGGTACAACAACGCCACGGAAGCCCTGCACTCCTCCCGCAACAAGCTCTACGGAGAATCGGTGAAGGAGCTGTTCGGCGTCACGCTGGAGGAGATCCGGCAGGGAGAGGCGACCCGGCTCTTCTGCGAGGGGCGGATCTTTCAGGCGTCCTACAGCCACATCCGGACGGAGGAGGCGGACTTCGCCCTGATCCTCACCTCCGAAATCACCGAGACCGAAGCCCTGCGGTCCGAAATGGCGGACAGGGAGCCGGCGGTCTGCTACATCCTCATCGACAACCTGGCCGAGATGATGCAGTACGACAGCGAGCTCTACCGTCCCGCCGCAGCCCGGGTCGACGAGGTCCTCCGGACGTGGGCCGACCATTACAACGGCATTCTCAAGGAATACGAGCGGGACCGCTATCTCTTCCTGACGGAGGCCCGGGTGGTGGACGCCCTGGTGGCCTCGAAATTCGACATTCTGGACCGGGTCCGGGCGGTGAAGGTGGGAGAATCCAGCCTGCCGCTGACCGTGTCCATGGGCGTCTGCGCGGTGCCCGGGGACTTTGAGGACAAGGAGCGCGCCGCCCACGCCGCCCTGGAGCTGGCCCTTCAGCGGGGCGGAGACCAGGCGGTGGTGAAGCGCGGCGAGGGGACGGAATTCTACGGCGGCATCACCCGGTCCGTCCAGAAGCGCACCAACGTTCAGGCCCGGGTGATCTCCAACGAGCTGATCGCCCTAATGCGCTCCGCCTCCAACGTAGTGGTCATGGGCCACCGGAGAGCGGACTTCGACGCCTACGGATCCGCTGTGGGCATCGCCCGGCTGGCCATGTACTGCGGCGCCCGGGTGAACATCGCGGTGGATCTGGCCAACCGGGACATCCTGGGCCAGCGGCGGATGCTGGAGGGAGAGGAGGACTTCATCGGCGTCACCGTCTCCCCCGAGGAGGCCCTGGACCGTCTGGAGATCGGCACCCTGGTGGTCATGACCGACGTGTCCAACATGGCCAACGTGGAGAGTCTGGAGCTGGCCCGGCGCGCGGAAAAGCTGGCGGTGATCGACCACCACCGGAAGACCGCCGAATTCGAGCGGGAGCCGGACGTGGAGTATATCGATCCCTCCTCCTCCTCCGCCTGCGAGCTCATCGCCGAAATGCTGGAGCAGGCCCTGCCCCGGGACGAGCTGTCCGCGGCGGAGGCGGGCGTCATGCTGGCCGGCATCACGCTGGACACCATGCAGTTCTCGAAGAACACCGGCACCCGGACCTTCTCCGCCGCCATGTATCTCCGCGAGCGCGGCGCGGATCCGGCGCTGGTGCGGAACCTCTTCAAAGAGAGCTTCGAGGAATACAGCGGAGAGGCTCAGTTCCGCCGGAACGCGGAGATTTACCGGGGCTGCTGCGCCATCGCCGTGGCAGAGGCCGGGGAAGGTGCCAGTCCCGTGGCGGCGGCCAAGGCGGCCAACAACCTCATCATGGTGGACGGCATGCGGGCGGCCTTTACCCTCATGGAGCTGGGCGACAGCGTGAAGATCTCCGCCCGGTCTGCGGGAGACCTGAACGTGCAGCTCATCATGGAGGAGCTGGGCGGCGGCGGAAGCTTCACCGGGGCGGCGGCGGTCCGGCAGGGCACCACGATCCCCGCGCTCATCGACGAGCTGAAGGCCGCCATCGACAAATACCTGTGACCGTCCGGAGCGGGCGGCATCGGAAGGGAAAATCAATCTACGGAGGTAATATACAATGAAGGTTGTGCTTTTGCAGGACGTGAAGGGAAAGGGCAAGAAGGACGAGATCGTCAACGTTTCCGACGGATACGCCCGGAACTACCTCTTCCCCCGGAATCTGGCGGCGGAAGCGGACGCCAAGATCCTGAACGACATCAGGAACAAGGAGGCCGCAAAGGCAAGACGCATCGAGCTGGAGAAGCAGGCAGCCCGGGAGACGGCGGAAAAGCTCCAGTCCCTGCTTGTGAAGATCACCATTCAGAGCGGCGCGGACGGCAAGCTCTACGGCTCCGTGGGCACCAAGGACATCGCCGAGGCCCTTCAGGCTCAGCACGGCATCGAGATCGACAAGCGCAAGATCGTGCTGGACAGCGCCATCAAGGCCTACGGCACCTATACGGTGGACGTGAAGCTCTACCCCGAGATCGCCGGCAAGCTGAACGTTCTGGTCTGCGGCTGAGCAAACCCGGTCTGCGGGTAAGCATACCGGGGCGCGGCTGAACGGACCGGTCCTGTTCCGCGCCGATTCACCATCCTGTCATCCCAAGGGAGGTCACCATGCGCTTCGATCCCGTCTTTACCGGCTCCTCTCCGGAGCTGGACTGCCCGCCGTTTCCCGCCTCCGTCCCCGGAAACATCCAGGCCGATTTTATAAAGGCCCATCCGGAGTTCATCCGCGACATCAACTACGGCATGGAACACCGGAGGATGACGGAGCTGGAGCCCCTCACCTGGATCTATAAAACCACGCTGGACTATACCCTTTCCCCCGGAGAGAAGCTCTGGTTCGTCACGGAGGGGATCGACTACGTCTGGTTCCTTCTCCTGGACGGGGAGGAGTTCTACGCCCACGAAGGCATGTTCTCCCGGGTGGAGCTCTGCCTCACGGACCTGCTGGGAGAACGGCTCCGGCCCGGCGCGGAATTCGCCGTGAAGATCCATCCCCACCCCATGCGGGAAGGCGCACCCTTCGGACGGGCTCAGGCGGATATGTGCGTCAAGCCCCCCGTCTCCTACGGCTGGGACTGGCATCCCCGGGCCATCCCCTCGGGTATCTGGGACGACACGTATTTCGAGACCCGCGGTCCCGGCCATATCGACCGGGCGGAGGTCCGCTACATCCTGTCCCCGGATCTGACGCGGGCGGACGTGTTCGTTGACGCCGACACCCATGCGGAAGCCCTCTTCCGGATGTACGCCCCCGACGGGAGCTTGATTTACGAAAAGGCCGCGGCGCCCGGCGCGCTCTCCCTGACCTGCACCGTCCGGGACCCCGTCCTCTGGCAGTGCCGGGGCATGGGAGAGCCCGCCCTCTATACCTGGGAGGTCCGGACGGCGGACGACGTGAAGACCGGGACCGTGGGCTTCCGCCGGGTGAGGCTGGTCATGAATGCGGGGGCATGGCGGGAGCCCGTGGAGTTCCCGAAGACCCGCAGCGTCCCCCCGGCCCAGATCGAGCTCAACGGCCGCCGGATCTTCGCCAAGGGCTCCAACTATGTGAATCAGGAGATCTTCACGGGGACCCTGACCCGGGAGCGGTACGAGGAGGCCGTCCGGGACGCCGCCGCCTGCAACATGAACATCTTCCGCTGCTGGGGCGGCTCCGGGATCCAGAAGGAGGACTTCTACGACCTCTGCGACCGGTACGGGATCATGGTCTGGGCGGAGTTCCCCCTGGCCTGCAACGAGTACCGGAACGATTCCCGCTACCTGGCCGTGCTCCGGCAGGAAGCGGAAGCCATTGTGAAAAAGCTCCGGTGGCACCCGTGCGTAGTCCTCTTCTGCGGCGGCAACGAGCTTTTCAACAGCTGGTCCCGCATGACGGATCAGCATCTGGCCCTGCGGCTTCTGAACGCCGTGACCCTGGAGCAGGCGCCGGAGATCCCCTTCATCCCCACCTCCCCGCTGTTCGGCATGAAACACGGGGGCTACACCTTCTTAGACCGGATGACGGGCCTCGACCCCTACGCCCTGTTCGGATCGACAAGGGCCACCGCCTACACCGAATTCGGCATGCCCGGCATCCCCTCGGCGGACTATCTCCGCTCCGTGATCCCGCCGGAGGAGCTCTTTCCGCCGAAGCCCGGGGAAGACAGCTCCTGGCAGGCCCACCACGCCTTCGACGCATGGGGACCGGACGCCTGGCTCTGCCTCCCCACCCTGGAGCGGTTCGGGGACGTCTCCTCCCTCGAGGCCATGGCGGAGACCTCGGCCTGGCTCCAGCGGACCGGATACAAGGCGGTGTTCGAGGCGGCCCGGCGGCAGAAGCCCTACTGCTCCATGGCGGTGAACTGGTGCTGGTGCGAGCCCTGGAAATGCGCCGTCAACAACTCTCTGATCGCCTGGCCCCACGTCAGAAAGAGCGCTTTCAATGCGGTCCGGGACTCCCTCCGGGACGTGCTGGGCGCCGCTGCGATCCCGAAATTCATGTGGGCCCCGGGTGAGGAGATGACCCTCGAGCCGTGGCTTCTGAACGATTCTCCCGACCCGCAGACCGGCCGCGTCACCCTCACCGTCACGGTGAACGGGGAAACCCATGTCATCGGCTCCGCTGAGCTTTCCGCGGATCCTCTCTCCAACGCCCGCGGCGAGCCCGTGACCTTTGCTCTGCCCGACGGCGTCCCGTCCAAAACCCGCTTTACCGTCACCGCCGTCCTCGAACAGCCGGATGGGCGTATGACAGAAAACGTCTACGAGCTGGTGATCGAGGCAAAAGAGAATTGATGTCCCGCTATGCTTGATATTTGTCTTCCCGGCACCGGAGGGACCGTCCCCCGGCTCGACCGCTTTCTCAGCTGCTGCTACATGCGGCACGAGGGACGCGGTCTGCTCATCGACTGCGGGGAGGGGACCCAGCTGGCCGTAAAAAAAGCCGGCTTCTCCCTGGGCCGCATCGATCTGATCCTGCTGACCCATTTTCACGCCGACCACTGCAGCGGCCTCCCGGGGCTCCTTCTGTCCATGGGAAACGAGGGCCGGACCGACCCCCTCCTGATCTGCGGCCCCCGCGGCGTGGACGGCATCGTCAAAGCCCTCACCGTCATCGCCCCGGAGCTGCCCTTCCGGATCCGGACCCGGACCCTCTCCGACTTCGACACGGAGGATGTGGCGGGCTTTTCCGTCACCGCCTTCGAGCTGAAGCACTCCTGCCCCTGCCTGGGCTACGACGTGCGGATCCGGCGGGGAGGCAAATTCGACGTGGAAAAGGCGAAGGCCCGTGGGGTTCCCCAGCGGCTCTGGTCCAAGCTCCAGAAGGGGGAGTCCCTGGAGGGCTTCTCACCGGAGGACGTGCTGGGCGAGACCCGCCGCGGGATCCACGTGACCTACGCCACTGACACCCGCCCCGTGGAGATCATCTCCCTCATGGCCGCCGACGCGGATCTTCTGGTCTGCGAAGGGATGTTCGAGCGGGAAAAGCGGGCCCGCGCCGCGGAATCCTCCCACATGACCATGGAGGAGGCGGCGAGGCTCGCGAAGGACGCGGGATGCCGCCGTCTGTGGCTCACCCATTACAGTCCCGCCCTGCCGGATCCCTCCGTCTGCTTCGGCGAGGCGGAGTCCATATTCCCGGCGGCGCGGCTCGGCACGGACGGCCTGACCGAAACCATCCGCTTCGACGACGAGCCCTGACTTCCCGAACGGACAATCTGAGAAGGGACAATCTGATAAAGAATGTAGATCCGCCATGCCGTCTGATCCGAAATCCAAAAAACGCGCAGGGAAGGCCGTCCGCTGTCATGCCGGACACCGCCTCCGCCTGCGCCGAAAAGCTCTGCATGGCTTGGACCGGTTCGAGATCCACGAGGCCGCAGAGCTTTTGCTGTTTGAATCCATCCCGCGCCGCAACACCAACGAGACCGCCCACGCCCTGACGGACCGGTTCGGCTCCCTGACGGCCCTGTTGAAGGCGTCCCCGGAGGAATTGGTCCGGGTGCCCGGCATCGGTCCCGTGACCGCCGGACGGATCGCCTCCGTTCTGCCCGACACGGCCCGCCGGATGACGGACGCCCTGCGGGAGGAGGAGCCCCTCGGCCGGTGGTCGCTTCTGGCCGCGGCGGACCTACGCCTGAACGTCATGGAGGAGTGCGGTGCGGTGCTTCTGCTGAACCGGGCGCTCCGGCTGACGGACTGGCTCCCGGCAAGGGATCCCTGCGCGCTTTTGCGGCTGTACGGGCAGGCGGAGGAGCGGACGTCGGCCGGAGAAGGCGAATCGGCTCCCGCGTTCCGGATCGTGCTGATCCGCAGGGATGCCGCGGACCGCCTGACCGCCCTCGCTCCGACCCTGCGGGACTGCTTCCCCGGCGCGCGCCGGATCCTCGTCCTCACCCCCGACCGGAGGATGGAGGAGGTATGAGGGTATCGTGTGTTCACACGATGAGGAAGGAAACGCTTCGCGTTTCCGAATTATGCCCTTGCGCAGGGCGGACGTCGGGAGGGACACCAGCTCTGGCCGCAGGTGCCCCTCCCGAGGGTCCCCCTTGGCCGGAGAGCATAACCTGTCCTCACGGTCCTATATCCAAGCATGATCGTATATCTCACACTTCGCGCGGTCTCTGTTCATACAGTTAGAGGTCAAAGAGATTCAGGCGCGCATTGTCGTTGGTCGCGATGGAGTAAAGGCTAAACAGGATGTTCAGCCTCGCGGACTGATGGTTTACCTGTAACCTGGGTAATGAAATGCGGTTTTCAGTCCTGCTGTTTCAATGCGCGTTTCGATCGCTGTTTTCGAGGTTCCCGAGAAAACCGTGAAATTCCATCGCAGATGGGATTTCACGCATGTTTCAGCTGATGCATCGGGCTCGCGCGAGGATTCGGACGGACTATCAAGTTTGGATTTGAGACCGAGCTGTTTGAGATACCATATAGCCAAGGAGACCCTCGGGGGAGGGGGCCCTTCGGCTTGAGATGGGTCCCCTCCCCCGCGCCTGCCCTGCGCAAGGGCATTCAATTGGAAACGCGAAGCGTTTCCTTCCTTGCATCGTGTGAACACACGATTTCATCATCCCTTGCTCTTCCCGAGGAGGCGGCTTTTTTCCGCTTCGGCCTCCCGCACGACGGACTCGTCCGAAAGACCCCACTCGTTTTTCAGATTGTCCAGGATCCGGTCCCAGGTGTCCGCGGCGGCCCGGCAGTCTCCCCGGATCTCGCAGATGGCGGCGATGCCCTCCAGCGCGTCCGTGAACCGGGGCTTCTTGTTGGCCTCCGCTTCGTAGGACGCCTCGTAGCACGCGACGGCCCGGTCGTAATCGCACTTGCCGGCGTAATACTGGGCGGCCTCGAAAAGGAAATCCGGATCCCCGGCGAACTCCTCCAGCCCGTCCTCCATCAGGGCGTCCGCGGTCTTCACGTCGAACTCCGCCAGGGCGATATGGGCCTCGTACACGCGGATCAGAACGGGCCGTGCGCCGGGGAGCTTCCGGTAGGCGTCCAGATACACCCGGGCCTCTTCCGCGCGTCTGTCCGCCAGCAGATTGTCCAGCAGATAGAGGTACGGCAGGGGTGCTGGCGGATCGCTCCGGTCCCCTGCGACGACCTCCTTGTAGAAATCGATGACGCGGGCGTGGTTGGAGCAGTTCCAGTCCCAGACATTCGCGCCCTCCGCCCGGCAGAGGAGCCACTGGCAGTCCTTCACGCCGGGCGCGAGGCGGATGCTCTCTCTTGCGTACCGGCTCACCTTCCGGGCGTCGGACTCCATGCGGTGGTGGTACAGGTCGGCCAGGAGGCTCAGGACGCGGCGGTTCTTCTCCCCGTCC
>CACYWX010000132.1 GCA_902778205.1 uncultured Ruminococcus sp.
GATCCCATTCTCCTTCAGCACGGAAATCACGTCGCGCATCCAGTTTTCCCGCCATTCGAGCCGTGCATGGCGGATGGTGCCGAACTCGCCGCACCAGAGGGTCAGGTCCGGATGGGCTTCTGCGAACTCCACGGCCGGACGAAGGGCGTCCCGGATGTACCGGATGTCCATCCGGCCGTATTCCGGGTAGGCGTTCGCATTGTTCCACACCGTCCGGTGGAAATCCCGGTACCGATCAATGTCACAGGGATACGGCATGTCCCGGTTGTAGAAGAGCTGTGGAGCCTGGAGCACGCCCCGCTGATGGGTGAACTCATGGGGGGCGTACATGTGGAAGGTATAGATCACCCGCTCGTCGTCGAAAATCCTCAGGCGCTTCAGCATGGGCGGGTTGTTCCAGCAGGTGGGTCCCACGATCACGTACCGGTCCGGGTTCTTTTTCCGGAGGGCATCCAGGGTCCGGGCGGCCAGACTGTTCCATTTCTCCGGATCCACGTCCCGCACCTCGTTCAGAAGCTCGAAGACCACGGAGGGCTCCCCGGCGAACCGGTCCTCCAGCATGGTCCAGATGGCGATGAACCGGTCCTGCAGTTCGTAGTCGTCCAAGAGGCTCACGGGTTCCTCGATGTCGCAGTAGTTTCCCACGGTCTTGTGCAGGTTCAGCACCGGACGAAGTCCCCGGTCCCGGCACCAGCCGACGAAGCGGTCCAGATGCCGGAGGATCTCCTCCCGGTACCGGTACGGCGCCTCCTCCAGCACGATCTGATCGAACCCCACCCGGATATGGTCCATCCCCAGGGAGGCGATATAGTCCACGTCCCGCTCCGTGATGTAGGAGGCGAAATGCTCCATATCCCCCACGGTCAGCGGGAGTCTCCATTTGTCGGGCAGGACGTTGAACCGCTTGTAGTTGGTCAGCCATCCTCCGATGCCCATGCCGTGCTCCAGTCCGGGCAGTCTCTTCATACGTCCTCCGCGGTCGGCCGGGCTCCGTCCTGCTCGTCCGGAACGGGATCCGGCGGATGTTTTGGGTATTATACCATATTTCTGCGCTCCCCGTCAATGGTTTTCAGCAGTTCCGACGGGATTCCGGGGCGTGATTTTACGGGTATTCCGTCTCACCGAAGCCTTTCTGCCGAATGGCGGAATTGTTTTCCGGGAGGACTTGATTTTCCGCCGCGCATGGGGTATAATAGGATAATGGACGTTTATGAGCGGAATGCCGCGCCGGGAGGGCCAGAGGTGAAAGAGGACGATCGGATCGAAAAATACTGCAAATACTGCGAGCACGCCGGGACCCTCTCCGACCCGGACGCCATGCTGTGCGACAAAGCCGGCGTGGTGAGCGCGTCCCACTGCTGCCGCCGTTTCCGCTACGATCCCATGAAGAGGAAGCCCAGGCGCAAAGCCGACGCAATGGATTCCCTGGAAAACCTTCCCTTCGTGGAGGTATGAGGGCAAAAGGCGCTTTCCGCATTTCACAACAGATCAACATACAACCGGAGGATACAGATGATACTCGCACTGGAAGAAGCCAAATACAGACTTGAAAATTTCCGGGCCGACATAAAGGAGCTGGGCAGCGCGCTCCGCATCGACGCGCTCAGGGACCGGGTGAAGGAGCTGGAGGCCTCCACCTCCGACGCCGCCTTCTGGAACGATCAGGAAAATTCCGGAAAGGTGCTCCGGGAGATCAAGCGCACCAAGGACCGGATCGCCAAATACGAATCCCTGTCCGCCAAGCTGGAGGACACCATCACCCTGGCCGAGCTGGCCATCGAGGAGAACGACGAATCCCTCGTTCCCGAGGTGGAGGGCGCCGAGCGCGAGATCCGGGCGGAGGAGGAGAGCCAGCGCATCGAGATCCTGCTCTCCGGCGAATACGATCAGAACAACGCCATCCTCTCCTTCCATCCCGGCGCGGGCGGAACCGAGGCGCAGGACTGGGCCCAGATGCTCTACCGCATGTATACCCGCTGGGGCGAGCGTCACGGCTACAACGTGAAACTGATCGACTGGCTGGACGGCGAAGAGGCGGGCCTGAAATCCGCCACCATCATGATCGAGGGCGAAAACGCCTACGGATACCTGAAGGGCGAGAACGGCGTGCACCGTCTGGTCCGCGTGTCACCCTTCGACGCGTCGGGACGCCGCCACACCTCCTTCGCCTCCGTGGAGGTCATGCCGGAATTCACCGACGACGGCTCCATCGAGATCAACGAGGCCGATCTGGAGATCACCACCCACAAGTCCTCCGGCGCCGGCGGCCAGCACATCAACAAGACCGAATCCGCGGTCCGCATCGTCCACATCCCCACGGGCATCGTGGTGGGCTGTCAGACCGAGCGGAGCCAGCTCCAGAACAAGGAAACGGCCATGAAGATGCTGAAGTCGAAGCTCATGGAGATCAAGCAGCGGGAGAAGCTGGATACCATCAACGACATCAAGGGCGTCAAGACCAACATCGAATGGGGCGCGCAGATCCGCTCCTACGTGTTCATGCCCTACACCCTGGCCAAGGACACCCGCACTCAGTACGAGGACGGCAACATCCAGGCGGTCATGGACGGAGAGATCGACGGCTTCATCAACGCCTATCTGAAGATGAACGCCGCCAACCAGCAGGTCTGATCCCATGAAGAAGGAAGCCTCCCGGCAGGTCCCCGGCACCCTCTTCGAGGGCATGACGTCGGTCCGGGCCGTGCTCCGCGCCATGGAGGAGGGTGTCTCGGACCGGAAGCTCCTGCGGCTTCTGGCGGCTGAGGAGAGAAAAGACGCCCGGGCGAAGGAGCTGTCCTGGCTCGGCCGTATGGCGGAAAAGCACGGGTTCCCCATCGAATACGTCCCGGAGGCCGATCTGGATGAAATGACCGTCGGAGCCACCCACGGGGGCATCGCGGCGGAATGCTCGGACCGGACGATTCCTTCCCTTTCGTCCGCGGATCCCTCGGGCGGCTTCTGGGTCATGCTGGAGGGGATCGAGGATCCTTACAATTTCGGATACGCCATCCGCTCCCTCTACGCATGCGGCGCGGACGGAATCGTCCTGTCCCCCCGGAACTGGATGAGCGCGGCAGGCGTGGTCTGCCGTTCCTCCGCCGGAGCCTCCGAGCTGCTGCCCTTCGTCGTATCGGAGCCCGTCGAGGCTGCGCGCTTCTTCCGGCAGAAGGGCTTCCGGGTCCTGGCGGCAGGCATCCGGGATTCCGTCTCCTCCTTCGACTGCGACATGAGAAAACCCCTGTTCCTCATTGTGGGCGGGGAGAAGCGCGGCATTTCGGCTTCCCTGCTTTCCGAGGCGGATGAGATCGTCCGCATCGACTACGGGCGCGAATTTCCCGGATCCCTGTCCGCCGCCTCCGCCGCCTCCATGCTGGGCTACGAGGTCCTGCGGCAGAACAGAAAAACGGAATAGAGATCAAACAGACGCGGTTTCACGAAGGATTCCGCGCCTGTTTTTCTTATTTATCCCAGTCCCACGTCCATGGCCATCATGATCACGAATCCCGCCGCGAAGGACAGGATCCCGCCGTTGGAATGGTCGCCCTCGGCCATTTCGGGGATCAGTTCGTCCACCACCACGTAGAACATGGCGCCCGCCGCGAAGCACAGAAGATACGGCATCGCCGGGAGCAGGGCCCGGGCGGCGAACACCGTCAGAAGCGCTCCCACAGGCTCCACCGCTCCGGACAGCACGCCCAGCCAGAAGGTCTTCCATTTCGGCATTCCCTCCGCCCTCAGCGGCATGGATACGATGGCTCCCTCCGGGAAGTTCTGGAGCGCGATCCCCACAGACAGGGCCAGAGCTCCCGCGGCGGTCATGGTCCCGTTCCCGTAGATCCATCCCGCGTAAGCGATCCCCACCGCCATGCCCTCCGGCAGGTTGTGCAGGGTCACGGCCAGGGCTAATTTTGTGGTCCGTTTCAGGCCGCTTTCCGGTCCCTCCGTACTGCTGTCCGGATGGATATGGGGAATCAGGACGTCCAGCGCCAGCAGAAACAGCATACCGATGAGAAATCCGGTCACGGCGGGCAGAAACGCCAACCTGCCCATGTCGGCGCACTGGTCCAGGGCGGGCAGGATCAGGCTGAAAAAGGAAGCCGATACCATGATCCCCGCAGCGAAGCCGGACAGTACCCGCCCGGTCCGCACACTCAGTCGATCCTTCAGAAAAAACACGCAAGCCGAACCCAGCCCGGTTCCGATAAAGGGGATCAGAATCCCCTCCGTCACCTGAAGCCACATACGGTCCTCCTTTCTTTTCGGCGCGGGACTGCCCGGAATCAGAATTCCGAGAGAGTCCGCGCACCCGTCCGGTTCCAGTCTATGCCGACCGCCGCGGAGGGGTGAAATGCCCGGTCCGCACGCAGTTAGCATATACTAATCATCATTTCAAAGGCAGCTCCGGTCCGTTCTTCTCCGAACCGGAGCTGTCCTGTCATTTGATTATAGCACGGACTGGATGCTCTGTCAAGCGCGCCGCGCGTTATCGGGATCCGGAGATCAGCCGAAGGCAACGCGGATGTCCACAACCTGAACGGAGCCGTCCATGCCGCTCTCCACCAGTCCGAAGGAGCGGACTCCGCCGTTCTGATCCGTATAGGAGAACCCGTAGAGCGGGTAGATCTCCCCGAAGGACACGGACGCCAGAAGGGGTTTCTCCCAGCTGAAATCCGCCAGCCGGTAGAGCTCCGTGGCGCTGAAGACCGGTCCCTCGTCCGCGCCGGAATCCTCCAGCTTCAGGGAGAAGAGGACGAAGTTCCTCACCGGGAATTCGGGCGTCAGAAGAACCTTCGCCGCATAGGGACCCGTGTCGGCGTCGAAGGTCAGGCAGTCCTCCGGGATCCTTCCGGCGTCCGCCTCATGAACCGCCTGAACGAAGCTGTCCTTCCGGTAGATCTCCGCGCCGCCGTTCTGCACCAGGGTGATCCTGCCGCCAAACTCGCTCACGAAGGCGTCGCCGGACAGCACGGAACCGTTATCCAGCATCAGCTCGTAACGCGGACCGGAGGCGGACAGGCTCTTTGTTTCCTCGGTCCATGCAAGCGTCCCCTCGTACACCTCGCCGCCGGATTCAAAGGAGAACCGTCCGTCCTCCTCCACGGTCAGCACACAGGGAGACGTGCCGGAATACCAGGTGCCGGCGTAGCGGTCCAGGGAATCGGGTTCCGTGGGTTCGTTCGCGGAGAAGCTTTCCTCCCGTTCCCTCACCCACAGCTCATAGTTCTTGCCGTCGCCCGGGATCGGGCCTTCGCACAGATCCTTCATGGCGGCGTCGGTATAGAACAGCAGCACCTCCAGATACCCGGGCCTAAAGCTCCAGTCCGCCGGAAGGGTGTAGCTCCGGTCTCCTGCTTCCCCGTAGTGACAGAGGATAGTCCGGGTCTTTTCGAAGGCTTTCTTCAGCTCCTCCTCGAAGGGAACGTCCTCGCCGAGCAGAACCTTTTCGGAATTGCCGTAGCTCTCCAGATCGATGGAGCGGATCAGGACGTTCACGGGCTCCACCGTAACGGTCATGGCCTCCTCGCCGGTCTCGTCGAAGTCGTAGACATAGCGGAAGGAGACGTTGTCCCCGACCTTCTTCACGTCGGTCACGGAGCCCAGCATCAGAGCGTCCGTCAGGGTGCGGTCGTAGAGATAGTGCTCCCCGTCCGCGTTCTGATCGGTGAAGAGATATTCCCCGTTGTCCGGCACGGAAGCGGAATAAACAAACCCGCCATGCTCCGGATCGATCTCGAAATAGTCCTCGCCCAGATTGCCGTATCCGCCCGTGTATTCGATCCCGTCCTCATCCGTCCAGGAGTAGCCGGTGTAGCGGACAATGGAATCCCCGAACCGGAAGTAGGCGGTGCTGTAGGAGCCGTACTCCGCCTCGTTGGCCAGCACCACGGTGCCGTACTGATTCAGCAGATTGGTGATGCGGTTGTTCTCGGTGAGAGTCTCCAGGGTAAAGGGCAGCTCCCCGCCTTCCACGGGATCCGGCTCGGTCTCCGGCCAGCTCGCCTCGTCGAAGGCGAACACCGTGACGGTCTTGCCCGTGGGCTCGATCAGGACCGACTGCTCCTCCACCACGGCGTCGGAGGAAGTCAGAAGGATCCCCTCGTCCGGAAGGAGGCGCAGCTGCCAGCGGGTGGGATAGTCATAGGTCTCGGTCCGCTCTCCCGCCTCTGTCGTGACGTTCACGTACAGCTTCATGGTCTCGTCCCAGTCCGCCATGAGCTCCTCGCCCAGCTTTTCCCCGTCGTATTCCACGGTGAATTCGCCGGTGTGCAGAACGTCGTCCAATACGTATTCCCAGCGGAAGGACCGGATGTCCAGGGTCCCCTTGTCCAGCACCGCCGTGTTGTCGCAGGGCACGGCGCTCCCGTCGTCAAGGACCAGATTCTCGGGCAGGAGGGCCGTGAAGGTCTCCGCGTCCTCCCCGAGGATCCGGATCTCCCCGGCGGTCTCAACCGGAAGATAATCCGTGATCAGCGCGTCGATCCAGCCGTCATAGACCTCCTTCTCCGCGCAGACCCAGAGGGAGCTGTACACCTGTCCCTCGTCGCCGACCATGAAGTCGAAGCCACGGTAGCTCCCGGCCACGCTGTGCCAGCTCTCCCCGTCCGCGGAGGCGTCCGACACGTCGTAGCAGACCCGGTCCCCGTCCCGCATCCACAGGCTCTGGGTCTGACTGCCGCCGTCGTATTCCCGGCGGATGGTGACCGATTCGTGACGGCTCAGCAGAGAGGGAATGCCGTTCTGGGCCGTCAGCTCCTCCAGGGTGAAGTTCGCGGCAACCTCGACGGGATCCGGCTCGGGCGGGAGCGTCTCCGGGGGATCGGTCTCGGGCGCGTCCGTTTCGGTCGGATCGGTGTCGGGCACGGCGGGGACCGGAGTGCCGATGTCCGGGGATCCGCCGTCCACCTTCTGGATATGCAGACAGGACGACAGCCCCGGCAGAAGGATCAGGACTGCCAGCAGGACCGCCGTATGGGAAAGAAACCGCTTGTGTTTCATAAAAAACCTCCGATCACGTTCAGCCCGCCGCTTCCCCGGAATAAGCGAAGCCGCCGCAGACGCTTTTCTGCCTTCCGTGCGGGCATGGGAGGCAGCCGCGATCCATGCCCGGTCATCCGATCCTCATTCTCCGGCGCATGCGCCCGGGAACGCCGTCATCTCAGCCGGAGCCGCCGTTCCACAGCGTTTTCCTCTGAAACGATCATTTGCCGATGCCTGCGCGAGGGGAAAGGAGTCAGGGCGGAGAGAGATCCGCCCCGACACTTCATTCAGGAGCACGGTCCGTTCAATCAGTTGAAATAGATCGCTCCGGTATAATAAACTTCGCCGTTCTTGTCGGTCACGCGGCAGCGGTATTCCGATTCGAGCGTCACAGGGTTGGAGGCCATCTCGAGGATCTGATTCCTGCCCCAGCTGTACGCCATGTCCTTCCAGTCGCTTTCCGATCCGCCCTTCTTTCTGGACTGCCACTGATAGGCATACGGGGAGGTGCCGCCGGTGACGTTCGCGCGGAAGCCTTCGGCGACCTTATCCGCAAAGGCGTAGAGCGGAGAAGAAGCCACGACCCGCGTCAACACGGCGGAGTTGGATTTCTCCGTCTTTCCGTCCGCGTCTTTGACCTCGCACCAGACCAGAACCACGTCGAACATGGACCCTTCCAGAAGCTCATAGCCGTCGCCCATGATAATCGTGCCGTCGGCGTTCCCCTTGTACGTGTTCTTGCCGATGCCGTTGTCCGCATACCAGGTGTATGTGTACGGAGGCTTGCCGCCTTTCACCGAAACCGTAAAGGTCGGCTTGTCGGACGCGGAGTTCATCTGGTAATCCTTCGGATGGGAGGTGATGGTCAGGCCCTCGGACGATCCGCCGCCGATGGTGATGGTCACGATGGGCGTGTCCGCGGTGTTCCCCTTGCTGTCGGTCACGCGGCAGAACATGTAATACTTGTAGTATCTCGTGTCCGGGGAGGCATAGATGGAGGCCTTGCCGAAGTTTGGCGTCCATTCGGACATGTCATGCATCTGATCCGCGCCGGGGCCGATGACGGTCGTCAGTCCCCACCACCACTGGTAGGAGTAGGGCTCGGTACCGCCCTTCGCGCTGGCGGTCAGGCTGTAATTCTCGGAATGGGACGCCAGGGAAACCGT
>CACYWX010000133.1 GCA_902778205.1 uncultured Ruminococcus sp.
CCCGCCCTCAGGCACTCCTCCCAATACTGCCGGAGAAGCGCGTCAAATCCCGCCTCCGTCTTCCGAAGGTCATCCGGATCGTAAACCGCCATCACGTCGTACTCGCCGATCCGGTATTCGCCGCCGACCTCCTCCGTCAGCATCCACCCGAACGCCTCCAGACTCTCGAGGGCCAGGTGACGGTCCCCCGTTTCAGCCGCCAGGTGCATCTTTCCGCGCCAGTTGGAGTACATTTCCTCCCAGGTCCCCGCCAGATCCTCCGGATCGGGTGCTCTTCTCGGAGCGGCAAAGGATTTCCCGGTCTGCCGGAACGTGACGGCCACCGCCTTCAACAGCTCCGCCGACGCTTTCCGGACGTCATGGACATCCCTTGCCGCTGCGACTCCGTCGATCAGCGCGCAGAGATTCTCCGGCCTTTTCTCAAGGGCTTCGAGCTCCTCAAACCGCGCCCGGACGCCCAGCCGGTAATACCGCTTGTTCAGCATGGTCAGGCCGTCCTCGAGGGCGGAGATCATCCCGGCGCTCCACCGGCGGACGTCGGAGAGGGAATCGGCCTCATATACTTTGGCAAAACAGGACTCCGCCTCCCGCAGGTACTTCTCCGCCTTCGCAAAATCCTCCGCCCCGAGGGGAGAGGAGAGCCTGCCCCTGGCCTCGGAGCGGATTGTTTCGAGCGTGTCGTCCGCATCCTTTCCGGCACTCCAGACGATCTTCGCGTCCATCAGCTTGGCGATGTGGGGATTCTCAACCCGCGCCATCTGCCTGAGCCTGTCCCAGGACATGCAGTAGAGGTCGTGGGCCGCCTGCATATCCTTCTGCACGAAGGCCATGGCCAGACGGTCCCCCGCCTCGTCGTTCACCACGATCAACAGGTCCAGATCGGAGCGGGCGTGGGCCTGTCCCGTGGCAAAGGATCCGTTGACGCCCACCAGAGCCAGAGAGCCGGGGCAGTCCTGTTCCGCCTTCTCCATCACCGCCCGGATGATCTTCCGGTTCCTCTCCTCCTGGGTTTCCATTATGTTCTTCCCCCCTTCACAGCCGAATCCGATACACCGGAGCCTGCCTCACGCCTTGACGGACGTCCCATCCGGCAAACGCGCCAGCAGCCAGCGGGGCTGAGCGGAATCGCAGGGGTACTTCTTTGCCTTCTCAAGATCCACCTCGATGCCCCAGCCCGGCTTGTCGTTTGCCCAGGCGAAGCCGTCCCGGATCTCTGCGCATCCGTCGAATACCTCCCGCACCCGGGGATCCGTCTCCATGCCGCACCACTCCTGAATCCCGAAGTTCAAGGTTGTCAGATCGAGGTGCACGTTCGCCATGTGCCCGATGGGGGAGACGTCTCCCGGTCCGTGCCAGGCGGTCTTCACGCCGAAGGGCTCGCAGTGCGCCGCCAGCTTCCGGGCCGGGGTCACGCCGCCGATCTGGGAAACATGGCACCGGATGAAGTCGATCCAGCGGTTTTCCACGAGGGGCTGCCACTCCATGGGATTGTTGAAGAGCTCTCCCATGGCAAGGGGTGTGGCGCACGCCTCGCGGATCGTCTTGAACCACGCGCCCTGCTCCGGAGCCAGCGCGTCCTCCAGAAAGAAGGGCCGGTACTGCTCCAGATGCTTTGCAAGCCACACCGCGTCCACGGGATCCAGCCGTTCATGCACGTCGTGGCAGAGCTCGATCTCATCGCCGAACTTCGCCCGCACGTGCTCGAACAGGGCCGGGACCGATCGCAGATACTTCTTCGCGTCGAAATACGCGCCGTCCGGGGATCCCGCGGGCGTGTTCAGGAAGGACTGCCTTCCGCCGTAGCCGCCGTACTGGATGCGGAGATACTGGTATCCCTGCTCGAGGAAGGCCACCACCGTCTCGTCCACCCGGCCGAAGTCGTCCCCGCCGGCGTGACGGTAGACCGGGACCGCCTGCCGCACCTTTCCGCCCCACAGCTGCCACACTGGCATGTTCGCCACCTTTCCCGCGATGTCCCACAGGGCCATGTCGCACCCGGAGATGGCGTTGTTCAGCACGGGACCGTTGCGCCAGTAGGAGGAGTTCATCATGACGGACCACGCGTCGTTGACGGCCAGCGCGTCCCGGCCCCGCAGCAGCTGATCCATGTATTCCTCGATAGCTGTCACCACCGCCTTGTGCCTCTGGGTGAAGGTGGCGCAGCCGTAGCCGTAAAGACCGGGCTGATTGGTGTCGATCCGCACCACGATCAGGTTGGAGCCCTGGGGCGCAGTCTCGATGGCGGTCACCTTCGTGATTCTGATGTCAGACATTGTCCTTTTCCTCCCGTTCCATCATGGTCCTGTATGCGTTCTCCACAAAGCCGGTATCCACCGGATACGCCTGTGCCCATCCCTCGGGAACCCCAGGAAGAGCAAATCCGCCGTCGATCCGCAGAGTCTCCCCGGTGATGTAGGACGCGCCGTCGCCGAGGAGGAACAGCGCGGCCTCCGCAATGTCCTCCTCCTCGCCCCGTCTTCCCAGAGGAACCATTCCCGCGTAGGGGTATTTCAGCGCGGTATCGTCCACATGATGAATGTTGATCGCCCCCGGCGCGATGCAGTTGACGCGGATCCGGTAGGGGGACAGCTCAAGCGCCAGGGACTTCGCCGACCGCTCAACGGCCGCCTTCATGCCGCCGTAGCAGAAGTCCGTGGTGGTGGCCATCTGCCCGTGGACGGAGGTGATGAAGAGGATGCTCCCCGGGATTTTGTCCCGGATCATCCACCGGGCCGCCGCGCCCGCGCAGAGCATCTGCCCGGTGTAGAGCTGCGCCGTCATGCCGTTTATATCCTCCGCCGTGGCGTTGAGAATGCTGAATCGCCGGTCGCGTGCGGCGTTGCAGACAACGGCGTCCAGCCGTCCGAAATCCGCGCGGGCCTGATTGACCAGCGCTGTGGGCGAATCGGGATCCCCCATCTCCGCGTGATAATACCGGGCCGTCGCGCCGCATTCCTCGATTTTCTTCTTGACCGTCCGCGCGCCCTCTTCATTGTTCCGGTAACTGAACGCCACGTCCCAGCCGTGCTCCGCCATGGTGAGCGCGATGCCCATCCCGATCCCGTGGGACGCTCCCGTCACCAGTACGACCTTTCTTTCCATCGATAAGCCTCCTGTTTCAGTGTCGTGAAGAGCCGCACTCACGTTGTCCCTTCCGCGGAACCGGGCCGAGTGGTCCCCTCACCGGATGTTCCGCCGCGCAAAAGCCCCCACAGAAGGAGGACCGCCAGACCGATTCCCGCGGCCGCGGCGGCGATCACGGCGGCTTTGGGGATGTGGGATGTGACGGCGGTGTAGTTGCCGTTGAAACGGTAGTCCAGCAGGGGATACAGGAGCCGCCGCCCGGTTTCGTGGAGGTTGATCTTCTGATAGATCCCGTCGTCCAGGATCATGGTCTTCCGATCCCTTGCGGAATAGGGCTCTCAGGGATGCTCCTCCGTGGACGGATTTCCCGTCAGGGCAAAGTTCACCCACATCTGCTGGACCTCCTCCACCAGCTTCCGGTTGATCCCCTCTCCGGTGTAGACGGTCTCGTCCAGATTGTTGAAGACATACGCCAGCTCAACCGCATGACAGGCCAGAAGGTCCGGCAGGGAGGACGGGTACCGCCAGTAGTACATGTACACCGGATTCCCGTGATCCGCGTGGGCCTCTCCCTGCCGGATGGCCGGAAGACGGAACAGAAGCTCGTTGTACAGCTCCGTGATCTTCCACGGGCGGTCCGCCGGATCGGTCCCCGGCTGGATCAGCAGGAAGGCCTCCGCCCCGTCCAGGATCTCCATGTCGAGGATGGTCTGGGACGCCGCCTGATTCTGCCGGACCTCGATGGGCTCGATGTCGAAGCCCTCGAGACTGCCCATGTCGCGGATGTCCTGCTGATAGAGCAGATACGCGCTCTCGCCCTTGGCCACCTGGTTGTGCAGGTCCACATAGGGATAGCAGCTGTGCTCGATGCCCTTCTGCACCTGATCGTGTACGTCGGCGAACACGTCCCGGAGGGTGTCGGTGTCACGGAACCGGATCCCCACGGGCAGATCGCGGAACAACAGTCCCACGCTCGACATCATCTGCACGTCCTCGCGTCCGTTGTAGATCCAGGAGAGCTTGATGTCGTTCTTATTGTTGTACACGGAGACGGCCAGTGCGGCCACGGTGATGAAGAACTCGTTCCGGCTGATCTTGTAGGCGCGCTCCATGGCATTCATCTGGGGCTGCTCTATCCCGAGAGGCGCGAAGAGCTCGCCCATCTCGTTGTCCCGGGACTCGTGATCGATCACGGGATAGCTGGACCACTCCACATGGTCGTAACGGTCCTCGAAGTACTTCCGGCTCTCCTCGTAGAAGTCGCTGTGGACGGCCTCCTCACGGTTCTTCAGCATCAGATAGTAGTAGTCGTTTTCGATGGGCATGCCCATATACGCCTTGCCCACGCCGCCGAGGAACACCTTCAGGGAGGTCCCGTCGAAGAGGGAGTGATGCACGTCGAAGAAGATATACCCGGCTTTTTCGGTCTCGAAGATCCGGCATCGGCAGAGACGTCCGCCAATGATCTTGAAGGGATAGACCAGGGTGTCCTTCACAAACTTGAACTCGAACTCCGTCAGCTTTTCCACGTGGATGTCGGGCACGGAATCCGGGTTGTACCGCTGGACCAGTTCGCCGTCGTCGTTGTAGCCGAAGGCGGTGCAGAGGGCGGGATGCGCGGCGATGGCGGTCTTCATGGCTCCGGCCAGCTTTTCAAGATCGAATAGCTCCTTGTCCACCTTCATGACGGAGAACAGGTTGTACATGGTGGAGCCCGGCGTGTACAGCTGATAGTCGATCATGTACAGCTGTTCTGCGGTCAGGGGATGCTCTGCTTCGAGGGAGGCGGCGTTCTTCTCGTCCGGGTTCACGCCGTCGTCGTTTTCGTGGAGCACCTCGTGGCCGGACAGCGCCTGCTCCTTATTCGATGGTCAGAATATCGGTAAAGCCGGTGACCTCAAAGATCTCCATGATCGCCTCGCCCACGTGGGTCACGGTCATGCCTCCCTTCTTGCCCATGCGCTTCTCTGCCGCCAGCAGGACTCTGAGTCCCGCCGAGGAGATGTACGAAAGGTCGGTGAAATCCAGGGTCAGGATCTCCGCGCCGTCCAGAGAGCCGTTCAGTTCGACCTCAAGCTCCGGAGCGGTCATGGTGTCCAGCCGTCCCTCCAGGGCGATCTCAAGCGCGTTTCCGTTCTGCTTCTTCGTGATGGTCATGTATTGTCACCTTTGTCAATTCCTGCCGCAAAGGAACGCCATGTTCGGCGCGGCGTTCCGCTCTTCCAGCATATCATACCACGAACCGCCCCTGTATTAGGTCTTGTTCTGTCCAAGTTTACCGAAAGTTCACAATTCAAGCAAATCCGCGCCTCTCCCGGTCCGATCCGCGGCTCCCGCCCTTGAACAGGGACGCTTCTCTTGACTTCCCTTCCCCGATCCTGTATAATTTCATCACGGACCGGTCCTCCGCCTCCCCGGCTGGGATCGGGCCTCAATTCCGGACATCGGAAGGAGTTCTGTGTGATGGAACGTGAAACGGAATCCCTGGACCGCGGCTGGCTGTTTCACCGCGGAGACATTGAGGCGCGGCGGCCGTCCTCCAAGGGGCCGATCTACGCCTCCGCCAAGACGATCCGGGCGCGCTGGGGTCCCGCGTCGGCGGAGTACAACGACAGCCCGGACGACTACCGCGCGGGGGTGGAATTCGGAACCGAAACCTGGGAACGGGTCGATCTGCCCCACGACTATGTGATCGGAGGGACCTTCGATCCGGCGGAAAACAACGCCCTGGGATACCTGAAATACGAAAACGCCTGGTACCGCCGCCATCTCTTCCTGCCCGAGGAGGACCGCGGCAAACGGATCACCCTGTATTTCGAGGGCGTCACGGGGGAATCGGAGGTCTGGTTCAACGGCTCCCCCCTCATCCGGAACGCCTCGGGCTACACCTCCTTCGAGGCTGATCTGACGGACTTCGCGGTCTTCGGCGGCGACAATCTGATCGCGGTTCACGTGGATCTCTCCCGCCACGAGGGATGGTGGTACGAGGGGGGCGGCATCTACCGGCACGTATGGCTCGTGAAAACCGCTCCCATGGCCGTGGAACGGTGGGGCATCCGCGCGGTCCCCGTCAGGCTCCGGGACACTCTCTGGCGCACGGACGCAGACGTCTCCGTGACCAACGCGGGAGACACGGACTGCGAGGCGGAGGTTCTGACCGAGCTCCTCGATCCGTCGGGAGTCCCGGTGGATTCCGCCCTGACGAAGCTTTCCGTACCGGCGCGCTCCGGAGGAACGGCTTCCGTTTCCTTCTACGTCGACAACCCGGAGCTGTGGGAGGTCGGCCGCGGCGTTCTCTACACCGTCCGGGCTACGGTCCGTTCAGCATACGGAGAGGACCGGACCTGTGAACGCTTCGGCTTCCGGGAGGTGGTATGCGATCCGGAGAAGGGGCTTTTCGTCAACGGCAGGCATGTCACGATCAAGGGCGTCTGCGGTCACTACGACTGCGGCCTCACGGGAAAGGCGGTCCCGGACAGCGTCTTCCGGTACAAGGTCCGGCTCATGAAGGAAATGGGCGCGAACGGATACCGTACCAGCCACTATCCCCAGTCCGAGGCTCTGATGGACGCGCTGGACGAGGCGGGCTTCATCGTGCTGGACGAGGTCCGTTGGTTCACCTCCGCTGAGAATGGGATGAAGCAGCTGGACATGCTCGTCCGGCGGGACCGGAATCGTCCCTCGGTCTTCTTCTGGTGCATCGGCAACGAGGAGCCCCTCTTCACGGATCCCCGGGGTCAGCGCATCGCCGAAGCCATGCTCCGCCGCGTCCGCAAACTCGATCCCACCCGCCCCGTCACGGCTGCCTGCGACCGTCCGGACCGCGCCCTGATCTACGGAAACCTGGACGTGGTGGGGATCAATTACGGCCTGGATTCCTACGACGCGGTCCATGCGAAATACCCCGACAAGCCGGTGATGTCCACGGAATGCTGCGCGACGGGCACGACCCGGGGCTGGTACGAGCCGGATTCCCCGGACAAGCGCCGTCCCGCCTACGACCGGGATACCAACGACTGGTTCCGGGGCCGGGAACGCACCTGGAAATTCATCATGGAGCGGGAATGGGTCATGGGCGCCTTTCAGTGGACGGCCTTCGAGCACCGCGGGGAATGCGTCTGGCCGATGCTCTGCTCCCAGTCCGGCGCCGTCGATCTCTTCCTGCAGAAAAAGGACGCCTTCTGGCAGAACCGGTCCCTGTGGAGCGATGAGCCGATGCTCCATCTGCTGCCTCACTGGAATCTCGGAGGACGGGAGGGAGAGCTCATCCGCGTCTCCGCCTACACCAATCTGCCCGAGGCGGAGCTGTTCGTGAACGGCCTGAGCATGGGACGCCGGAGCATCGAGCGGTTCGGTCACGCGGAATGGGAGGTTGTCTACGAGCCCGGCCGGATCGAATGCGTCGGATACCGGTGGGGAGCCGCGGTCTGCTCGGACGTCCGGGAGACGACGGGAGAAGGCGCGGAGCTGAAGCTGATTCCGGAGAACGCGGACGATCTTCGGGCAAACGGCCGGGATCTCGCCCTCTTCACCTGCGTCGTGTGCGACAGCGAGGGACGGGAGGTTCCGGACACATCTCCCCTGGTTTCCTTCCGCACGAACGGCATCGGAACCGTCGTCGCCACCGGATCCGACGACGCCGACCACACCCCGGTCTCCTCCCCGGAGCGCCGGATGTACATGGGACGGATCACCGTGGCGGTCCGCTGTCCGGAGAAGCCCGGCCGCATGGTCCTGTACGCGCGCGCCGAAGGACTCAGGGCTTGCCGGGCGGAGGTATCCGTTCCGGGATAAAGAATAAAAACAGGACTCCGACGCCGTGCCGTATCGTCCGCTTTCGGCATCGTGCCGGAGTCCTGTCCGCTTATCCGTCCGATTTTTTCTTTTTCCCCCGGTCCAGCGCAAATCCGACGCCGGCAAGGACAGCTCCCGCCGCCGCAAACAATATGCCGCGGATCACGTCGCTTTTTCCGGTGGGAGACATGCCCTCCACGTACACCCTTGTGAACG
>CACYWX010000134.1 GCA_902778205.1 uncultured Ruminococcus sp.
GGCCTTTGTGGTTTGATTTCGGGTGCAACATCTCCATGGGGAAGGGAAGCTACGCCAACGTAAACTTCACGGTGTTGGACGAGGGGCCGGTGAGGATCGGGGAGAACGTGTTCATCGGGCCGAACGTGTCCATCATGACGGCCATCCATCCCCTTTGCTGGCAGGACCGCAATTCCTTTCTCAACCCGAAGACCGGCGTCGTCACCAATCTGGAGTACACGGGAGAAGTGACCATCGGGGACAACTGCTGGCTGGCGGCGGGCGTGATCGTATGCGGGCCCGTGACCATCGGAGCCGGATCGGTCATCGGCGCGGGCGCGGTGGTGACGAAGGACATTCCCGAGAACTCCTTCGCCGCCGGAGTCCCCTGCCGCGTGATCCGTCCCATCACCGAGGCGGATCGCCTGGCGAACCATCCCGAAATCACGGAGACCTGAACCATTCCGCGCTTCGCCGGCGAATCATCCCGAAATCGCGGAAACCCGAGCGGAAGGGGCAGTCATTCCTTTTCCCGCGTCTCCGCCAGAAATTCCGCCGTGGGGATGAACAGGGCGGCGGCGACCCGGGTCTGATAGGCGGGATCGGACAACAGCTCCCGCTCCTCCGGATTGGACAGGAAGCCGCACTCCGCCAGCACCGCCGGGATCCGGATCCGGTGGAGAAGATAGATGGCGTTCGTGGCGCGCTTGGTCTCCCGGTCGTTGTAGGGATCCAGCAACATCCGTCCGGACAGGCGGATCCGGGACGCCAGTTCGCCGCTGGACGGATTGTTCGGGGAGTAGTAGACCTGCATGCCGCTGTACTTCGTCTGAGGGAACTGGTTCTGATGGACGGAGAGGAGGACCCGCGCCCCTGATTCCTCCGCCATCCGCAGGCGGTTGCGCAGATCGTAGGTCTTCTGCTTTCCCCGGTAGTCCG
This sequence comes from uncultured Ruminococcus sp., assembly GCA_902778205.1. Lineage (GTDB taxonomy): Bacteria > Bacillota > Clostridia > Oscillospirales > CAG-272 > UMGS1696. Next base: position 919 of record CACYWX010000134.1, read on the forward strand.
AGAGGTCCCCGTAGGCGTCGTACAGCAGGCGGTCATCCGTGCGGGTGAGCAGGACCGGCACGCCGAACAGGGAGCAGAGATCCCCGATCCGGAGGGACACCTCAAGATTCACGTCCTTTTCCAAAATGCCCGCCACAGACGCGCCGCCGTCCTCCCCTCCGTGGCCGGGATCCACCGCGAGAAGAGGAGCCTCCCGCCCCGATCCGTCCTCAGCCGCCGCGGAAACGGTGTCCGCCTCCGGGAATACGGCCGGTACGGTGTCCGCCAGATCGAGGGCGCCGCGTCCCAGCACAAAGCAGGAGCCCGCCAGTACCAGCGCGAAGGCCGCGTACCGGACGGGCAGGGGAATGGAAAACCGCATAAACAAACACCTCCGCCGTGGGATGGATCACGCCCATCCTATGCGGAGGCGCTTTGCGCTATGCATATGGAAGGAAAACACCGGGTGCGCTTATCTCCCGTTGACCGCCTTTCCCGTTGCGCAGGGGAGGGTGACGCGGCCGTTTTCGTCCGGGAAGGGCGTCAGGTCGTCGTCCCGCACCAGATCCCGGTCCGCCTTCTTTGTGAAATCCGGGATGCGGATGGTCTTCCCGTCCTCCATGCTGGACCGCCAGCCGAGAATGCCCACGGCGGACATGCACGCGCCCCGGTATACGTTGAAGAAGGGCTCCGGTCCGCCCCGCAGATACTCCAGGAAATTATACACCGTCCAGAAGTCCCCGCCGCCGTGACCGGCCCTTTCTGCCAGCTCCCCGTTGGCGGGCCAGGAAGGCGCGTAGGTCTGGGAGCCCTGCCTTCCCTCCGGGATCAGCCAGTGGTGGTAGGTGACGTTTACGCTCGAGCCCAGGGTTCTGCCCGTCTCGCAGCTGCCGTTTTCACCCACGAACCGGTAGCCCGAGGGGGATCCCATGGCGGCGCATCCCGTGAAGCGGAAGAGGGCTCCGCCGTCGGTGACGCAGTTCATCATGGCGAAGGCGTCGTAGTTGTGGCGGAAGTCATCGTACTGCTCCAATACGTCGGAGTGTACCGCAATGGCGTTCACCTTCACCGGCATCTGTCCCGTCACGTGCATCAGGGGGCCCAGCGTGTGGGTGACGTAATAGGTCCGGGGGAGCCAGGCCCGCCAGTGGTACTTCCCCGGAGTCAGGGCCGCCAGCTCCTCCTTCGGGCAGGTGTGGTTGTATTCGCCTTCCGCGTAGAGGATCCGCCCGAGCGTCCCCTCGCCGCAGAGCCGCTTCATCTCCAGCAGCGCCGCGGAGAAGGGGTAGTTCTCGGCGATCATGTACCTGCCTCCCGTCCGCTCCGCCGTCTCCACCAGCTTCACACAGGAGGCCAGGGTCGGAGCCGAGGTGCATTCGGAGAACACGGCGATCCCCCGTTCCATAGCCTTCACTGCGCACTCCGCGTGCTGATGAAAGTAGTTGCAGAGGAATACGGCGTCCAGATTCTGCTCCAGCAGCTCGTCGAAATCCCGGCAGGCCTTCGCCCCGGGGACCTGCTCCAGAGCGGATTTCAGCTTTCCCTCGTCCTTTTCGCAGAAGGCGGCGACGGTCACATCCTCAAAACCCTTCAGGATCGGGATGAAGCTCATGCCCCTCCAAAGCCCGAATAGGCCGATGCGGTATGATTTCATGATGCGCTCCTTATGAAAAACCGGGAGCAGCAGACGTGCTCCCGGTAAGATGTGCAGATATTAAAACCCGTACTGGGTCGTCCGCTTGGTGCCGCCCACGTAGTCGCGCTCCAGGGACAGGTGGCCGTTGTCCATGCGGAAGATGCGGTCCGCGTGGTCGGCGATGGACAGGTCGTGGGTGACCATGATCAGGGTCTGGCCCATGTCCTCCCGGGTCCTCAGCAGAAGCTTGAGCACCTCGTCGGCGTTGGCCCGGTCCAGGTTTCCGGTGGGCTCGTCGGCGAAGAGGATGTCGGGCATGTTGATCATGGCACGGGCGATGGCCACGCGCTGCTGCTGACCGCCGGACAACTCCGAGGGCAGATGGTTCAGACGCTCGGTGAGCTGCAGGGTCTCTACCAGCCGCCGGAGGGTCTCCTGATAGGACAGCTCCGGCTTGTTGCACATCATGGTGGGGATCAGGATGTTCTCCAGGGCCGTGAACTGGGGGATCAGGTTGTGCCGCTGGAACACGAAGCCCATGTTGATGCCGCGGAACCGGCTCAGCTCGTCGGAGGACATTTTCGTGATGTCCTGGCCCCGGATCAGCACGCGGCCGGCGTCGCAGGAGTCCAGACCCGCGCAGATGTGCAGGAAGGTGGACTTGCCGGAGCCGGAGGTGCCGATGATGGCCACGAACTCGCCGGGCTCCACCTTGATGGAGGCGCGGTTGACGGCGGTGATGACGGTGTCGTACTGCTTATACTGCTTGATGACGGATTCCGTCTGGAGGATATATTCGGGTGCGGTGCTTGCCATAACAGTTCCTTTCCTGATCGGTGATCATTCATCCGCGCCGTATTCGCGTCCGGCGCCGCCGTTTTCAAGGGAATAGCGGTTCTTGTAGTAGCTCCGGTAGGGCAGGTAGGTGGAGAAGAAGCCGCAGAACACGGACATGACGACGCTGGTGAGAATGGCGTACCACGGCATGTAGAACACGTAGCGCACGTTCTCGTGGGTGAAGTACGGCATCATGACGTTGTAGATGTAGAAGAGCACGTAGCTGCCCGCGTAGCTCAGGATGATGGCGAAGATGAGGGACAGCACCGCCATGCTGAGACCGCCCTGCAGGTAGATCTGCCGGATCTCCTTTGCCACGGCGCCGATGGACTGCAGGATGTTGAATTCCTTCTCGCGCTTGCCGTAGTAGAGGGCCTGGGAGAAGAACCACACCAGCGGGGAGATGCAGAGGATCAGAAGGGAGATCACCACGTAGAGCTCGTTGTAGTGCTTGTCGCGGGCGACGGTGTTCAGAAGGGTGATGTCCTTGTTGGAGATCTTCACGTCGCCGTAGTCGTGGCTCCAGGCGCGGATCCGGGCGTAGAGGTCGTTGACCCCGTCCGGCGTGGAATCGTGCTCCACGTAGATATTGAAGGACGTGGCCTTCGGCGTCTTGCCGGTGACGGTCTTGTAGCTGTCCAGATTCATGAAGATCGGGGTGGAGCCGCAGGGGATGTCCTTGATCACCGCGCCGACGGTAAAGGGCAGGTACTCGAACTCGAAGTTGGTGATCTGGTCCTTCAGCAGCACGCGGCCGGTGACGTTGGCGTCCACGGAGCGGATCTGCCCGGTCTTGACGCCCACCCAGATGGTGTCTCCCACGTGGAATTTGAACGTAGGCACGTTGGAGACCGCGTCGCCCACCAGCACGTATCCGGGCTGGAGCACCGAGGTCAGGTCGCCGTCGTAGTCGTAGTCCTCCAGGATCTGGATCTGCTCCTCGGACAGGGCGGTGTAGAGGATCTCGTTGGCCGCCCGGTAATACCCGCCCTGGGTGTCGAAGGTGGTGCCGTCGTACCGGACCAGGTTCTTGAAGGGGCGGACGTTCTTCTTGGCCACGATGATGTGGGAGCCCACGTCCATGGCCTCGGTGGCGTTGTCGTTGATCTCCACGGCCCGCACGCCCTCCATGGCGTAGAGCTCGCGGCTCATGATCTCGTCGTACTCGAAGCCGGAGTCGTTCAGGTTGACCTCAAACTGGGGCCGGGGATACTCCAGGTCGGTGGTGTAGATGTTGGCCATGTAGAGGCCCATGATGAAGAGGGCGCAGAACACGATGGCCGTGGTGAGGATCTGGAGGTTGTACTTGCGGAACCGCCAGAGGGAGTACAGCTCGTACTTCGTGGGGAACTTCTCGCCGAAGATGTTGAAGGAGCGCTGGGGGGAGGTGACTAGGTTGGAGTTGTCCTCCGTGATGATCAGCCCCATGGGATCCTTCACGGACATGATCTTCATGGGCGTCCAGCAGGAGGCCAGAATCACCGCCAGAGTGAAGAGGAAGGTCTTCAGGATGGAGAGCCCGTTGAAGAGGAAGCCGTAGCCGTTGGAGCGGTAGACCAGCCAGGAGATGAGGGTGGACACCGCCATGGAGGGGATGAAGGTCACCACGAAGATGACGAACAGCTCCCAGAAGCAGGTGGAGAACAGCATCTTGAAGTCCGCGCCGAAGGTGAGGTAAATGCCGTACTGGAATTTGTACTGGTTGATCCGGATGTTGTAGAGCGATGTCAGCAGGAAGATGCAGACCGCCAGCAGCAGGAGCGTGATGAAGATGAAGGTGACGAAGTTGGCGCGCTCGTTGTTCTCGAAGGTCATGAGCGGCGTGGTGGATTTGGTGAAGGAGGTGCCCTCCTCCGCCAGTCCGGCCAATTCCTTCTCCGTGGTCTGTGTGAAGCGCTTGACCGTGTTTTTCAGCTCGGGCTTGAAGAGCAGGTACACGTCGTACCGCTCCTCGCCGGTCATGTTGTTCCGGTACTGCTCCATATGAACGACGTCGAAGAGGATGTCGCTCTTGAACACCGCCCCGCCGTTGTCGTCGATCAGGTAGCGGGCCTGGGTGTCGTTCAGCCCCTTGAGCACCATGTGGTAGTCGTACTGCTCCATGACGTGCCGGTATTCCACGTTGTTGTTGTTGTCGTTGGATACCGTCATCATGCCGTAGAGCAGCTGGACGATGATGATCGCGATGAAGAAGGGGAGGTATTGTTTAAAATTGAAGAATACGGTCTTCCACGCGATCGAGATGCTTCGTTTCAGATATTCGAATACTTTTTCCAAAGCGGAGACTCACCTCTTGACACGTATTTCCGGCGCGGCGGAGTCGGGGATGAAAATTCTTTCACAATTATAACATGAACAAAGCCCGAATTGTTGACCATTCTGTGAACAACTCGGGTTTTGCCCCGCCGGTTTGAGACAAATTCCGGGGGTGTTTTTGTGTATATTGTCAGATGTCGCTATTTTGTAAACTTTTGCGGGAACTCACTCCGCGGACAGAGCGGCGGTCCAGCAGGCCAGAGCCCGGGGCATGTCGTCCGGATCGTAGATGCCGTGGAGGAACATGTCCCCCGCGTATCCGGACTCCCTGAGTCTTTTCGCCATATAGGGGAAGTCCACGATGCCGCGCCCGGTGCCGCAGAAGGAGATGCCGTCTCCCTCCCGGATGTCCTTTCCGTGGGCTGCGACGATGTCTCCCCCGAAGGCGGCGAAGGCCTCGTCCAGGGTGCGGCGTGCGTTCTCCGGCCGGGCCTCTCCCGTGTGGAACAGGTTCGCCGGATCGAGGATCATTTTCAGCCGGTCCGACTTCACCGTGTCCATGAGGCGGCGGGCCTTCTCCGGGGTGTCGATGACGTTGGACGCCTCGGATTCCACCGCCAGGGTCACGCCGTATTTCTCCGCGATCTCCGCCGCCCGGAGCATGGTGTCCAGCATGACGTCCCAGGCCTCGGCGGTTCCGTTGTCCGGGTGCGGCGTCCAGAGGTGGTCCGGATTCCGGGTGCCGGAGCAGAGGGACAGCACGGGGCATCCCAGGATCCCGGCCGCCTCCGCGTGGACCGCCAGCCGCTTCAAACCCTCCGACCGGACCTCCGGATCGGGATGGGCCATGTTGAAGGTGGCGTTGATCACCTCCATGGGCAGTCCGTGACGCTCGGCGGCGGATCCCACAGAGCTGAGGACGGCGGGCGCGATCTTCCCCGGCAGCTCCAGCTGTCCGGTGGGGACGAAGTCCGATTCGGACACGGAGGAGAAGGCGAACTGGATGCATTCGAAGCCCAGCTCCCGGATCCGCCCGAACAGGCGGTCCGCGGAGACCGGGGGCAGCTTTTCAAAATCAGTGGTGCAGACGCCGGTTTTCATGGGCTCCCCCTTATTTCATGGTCCCGATGGCGGCCTCCTCCACGGGGAAGGCGGCGCGGTAACGGGCGAGGAAGGCGTCGAAGCCGGCGATCTCCTCCTCCGTCGCCATGATGGTGGTGGATTCCGCTCCGGCGAAGACCCGGTTGTCCAGATAATCCGGCAGGGTCTCTCCCTCGCTCCGGCGGAGCATGTAGGCCGCCAGCAGAGCCATGCCGTAGGGGCCGCCGCTCTCCGCCGTCTTCATGACGGACACGGGAACGCCCGCCGCCGCGGAGAGCATCCGCTGACCGGCCTCCTCGGTCTTGAAGTACCCGCCGTGGCCGTAGAGCCGGTCGATGCGGAGCTTTTCCTCGTTCGTCAGGATGTCCAGCCCGATCTTCAGGGTGGCCAGAGCGGAGAGCAGGTGGGTCCGCATGAAGTTGGGCAGGTTGAACTTCGCGTCCGGGGTGCGCAGGAACACGGGACGGCCCTCGTTCACGTCGGTGATGCCCTCGCCGGAGAAGTAGTTGTAGGAAATCAGGCCGCCGCAGTCCGGATCCCCCTCCAGGGCGGAGAGAAGCAGCAGGTCGTACAGGGCGGGCTTGGAGATTTCCAGTCCGGCCCGGCGGGAGAACTCCGCGAAGAGGCCGATCCAGGCGTTGATGTCGGAGGTGCAGTTGTTGCAGTGGACCATGGCCACGGGCAGGCCGTCCGGGGTGGTGACCATGTCGATCTCCCGGTGAACGGCGGGCAGATGGTCCACCACCACCATGGCGAAGTCCGAGGTGCCGGCGGAGACGTTGCCGGTGTAGAGGCGGACCGAGTCGGTGGCGGCCATGCCCGTTCCGGCGTCGCCCTCGGGCGGGCAGAAGGGGATCCCGGGCTCAAGCTCTCCCGCGGGATCCAGGAAGCGCGCGCCCTCTTCCGTCAGCGTTCCGGCGCATTCACCGGCGGGCAGGACGCCGGGCAGAAGCTCCGCCAGCTTCTTCGGGCATCCGCGCTCCGTCAGGAAGGCGTCCGCCTTTTCCATCATGGCGGCGTCGTAGGTCAGGGCGGCGGAGTCGATGGGGAACATGCCGGAGGCCTCGCCCACGCCCATGACCCGCTGACCGGTGAGCTTCCAGTGGATGCAGCCCGCCAGGGTGGTGAGCTGGTCGATGTCCTTCACGTGGCTCTCGCCGTTGAGGATGGCCTGGTAGAGATGGGCAATGCTCCAGCGCTGGGGGATGTTGAAGCCGAAGAGGGCGGTGAGCTTCTCCGCTGCCTCGCCGGTGATGGTATTGCGCCAGGTGCGGAACTCGGCAAGCTGCTTTCCATCCTTGTCAAAGGGCAGATAGCCGTGCATCATGGCGCTGATGCCGATGGCGCCCAC
>CACYWX010000135.1 GCA_902778205.1 uncultured Ruminococcus sp.
TAACCGGGCGAAAAACGGCGAGGACTTCGACGAGCTGGTGCAGAAATACGGCGGGGACCTCTTCATGTTCAACAATCCGGACGGTTACTATCTGGCCCGGGGCACCTATCACGAGGCCTTCGAGGACGCGGCGTTCTCCCTGGCCGTCGGAGAGATCAGCCCGGTGGTCCGCACGGATGCCGGATGGAGCATCCTGAAGCGGTACGAGAAGGAGGCCGGCTATCTCGCCGAGCACTTCGAGGACCTGGCACAGGACTACATGAGCGGACTCTACAACATCCGGCTGGAAGAGTACGCGGAAACCCTCCGGGCCGAGCCCACGGAGCTTCTCGCCTCCTATACGATCTTCAATCTGGACACAACCTATTGACATACGGGGCATCGCTGTGAAATACTACACCACCAACCCGCCCATGTCCTCCCGGGCGAAGGGCATCATGACCCGGATCCTCTTCGTTCTGGTGGCGGCGGCGGTCATCACCTTTACCGCCATCCTGCTGGGGCAGCATCTGCTCCGGAAGGCCGAGGCGGCGGGTCAGCGTCCCACCGACAACTCCGGCGCCGGGTGGTCTCCGGAAAAACGGCGGGATGACCCGGAAAACGCCGCCGGAAGCGCTCCCACGGTACGGGCCTGCGGCATCGATCCTCTGGGATACGCCTCGCCGGAGGAGCTGGACGCCGCGCTCCAGCAGACCGCCGTGGCCTACGACTCCGTCCTGTTCCCCCTGTCCGGCTCCGACGGCAGTCTGATCTACCAGTCCCCCGCCGTGTGCGCCCTGGCCCGGATCCCCGTGGCGGACAAGGGTCCCTCCGAATCCGTCCGTGAGGCGGTCCGGCTGGCCAAAATGCGCGGACTCCGGGTGATGGTGTCCGTGACTCCCTCCGAGGCGGTGACCGATTCCGTTCTCTTCGGAGAGCTGGCCTCCTGGGGGGTCAACGAGATCCTGGCAACGCCCAATTTCTCCGGCGCCATCGACTACGAATCCGCCAATCTGCTCCGCCTCTACCTGAACGACTGCTCGGCGGAGCTGGATCCCTCCTGCCGTCTCGGGACGGTGCTCCCCGCGGACTCCTATCTGGATCCCTCCGGGGCCATGCAGCTGCAGATGATCGCGCAGGCGTCCTCCTCTCTGGGCATCCGCTTCGACGTGCAGTACATGGATCCCGACGCAGACGTGTACGAGAACGTGTACAACGCCCTGCAGGCCCTCATGGGCTCCTTCTCGGTGTACAATATGCGGGTGGTCATCAGCGGCACCGATCCGGAGCTTCTGGCGGCGCAGTACAAGGCCTGCGTCAACCGGAACATCATGAACCTGATCTTCACCTCCACCGTGGACTACACCGCCTTCCCCCTGGACGAGGAGGACCCGCCGGAAACGGAGCCCGAGCCGGAGGTGTACCGTCCCGTTCAGCCCGCCGGCGTGGTCAATCCCTACGCCAGCACCGGCGAATCCTACGACCAGGGAGAGGAGCAGGTCCGGGGGGACAATACCTGGCAGGACAATTCATGGCAGGACAATTCATGGCAGGACAATTCATGGCAGGACAATTCATGGCAGGATAACTCCTGGGAGGACAACTCATGGGAGGACAACTCCTGGCAGGAAGAAAATTCGTGGCAGAACGACAATACCTGGCAGGAAGAAAACTCGTGGGAAGACAACTCCTGGCAGGAGGACAACTCGTGGCAGGACAACAACACCTGGCAGGAGGACAATTCATGGCAGGAGGATACCACTTGGCAGGACAACTCCTGGCAGGAGGATACCACTTGGCAGGACAACAGCACCTGGCAGGAGGACAACTCGTGGCAGGACAACAGCACCTGGCAGGAGGACAATTCATGGCAGGACAACAGCACCTGGCAGGAGGACAATTCATGGCAGGACAACTCCTGGCAGGAGGATACCACATGGCAGGACAACTCCTGGCAAAACGACAATTCCTGGCAGAACGACGGCGGCGAATGGTGGGGCGGTACCGACGACAGCTGGACCACATGGGACGGCGAAGGATGACGGACGCATCCGCTCTCCGGGACTGCGGCCTCCCCTGCCTGATCTTTTCGGAGGACGCCGCCCTCTGCGACATCCGCGGACCCATCGGCGAAATGCCGGAGCTCTCCTCACCCGGGGAACTCCGGCATATGTTTCTGAAAAGGCTGGGCCGCTCGAGAGAGGGCTTTCTCCGCTTCTGCGCCGCACCATGCTCCGGACCGGACTGCCGGATCTACCGCCTCGCCCCGCCGGGAGAGGTCCGGGCCGCGTTTGCTGAAAAGGCCGTCCTGCTGTCCACGCCCGTGACTGCGGTATTTCTGGCGTCCTCTCCCACTGCCTTCCATCGCCTCATGTCTCCCGCGTCCCGTTATGCCTCCGACGCCGTGAACCGCATCCTCTTTGAGCTGATGGCCCTGACCGACGGCGGTTCTCCGGCCTTCTCCTCCCTGTCGCCCGAGCTGTTTGCCGTGGTCCGGAGGATCCCTCATCTGGCAGAGGCCCTGTTTGCCCGGCGCTGCTCCGTCCGGTGCTGTGATCTGGCACAGATCCTGGAGACCGTGGCCGAGACTGTGAAGAGCCTGCCCGCCTTCGGGAACTGCCGGATCCGTCTTTCGGAGGAGCACAGCTCCGCGCGGGAGAATCCGATGTTTGCCGAGCTTCCTGTGGAGGCGTTCGTCTCCGTTCTGACGGTCCTTCTGGGACTGGCGGCGGATCTGACGGCGGACGGTGGGCTGGAGCTGACGCTGATAGACCACGGAGCCGTCCGGGAGACGGAGCTCCGATTCCGCTCCGACCGCATGCCGCGGACCCAGGGAGAGGAGGGGGGTGACGCCCTGTACGCCCTTCCCGCGGATTTCCACAGCCGGATCCGCTATCTGACCGCCCTGTGTGTCCTGACCTCCATGGATCTCGCCGTGTCCTGTCCGTCGTTTCATCATCCGGAGGAGGACGGAGCGGTCCGGAGCGTCTCCCTGTCCCTGCTGGTGGGCGGCGAGCCTCCTCCGGTGCTGGATTTCAAGTACGACGAGCCGGAACGGTGCGCTCCCGCCGTGGTCTCGGAGACCGCCGCCCTGTTCGCTGATGAATCGTGAGCCGGAATCCTCTCCGCAAAGCTCAGTCTCCCCGTCCCGCCAGAAGGATCACCCCCAGAAGCAGGGTCTCCACGCCCGCACCGTCGGCGGACAGCAGCAGCATGACCAGAAGCAGGACCACCTCCTCCGCTCCGACGCGCCCCTCCAGACCGGACAGCAGCGCTTCCAGCGGAGAGGCGTCCGGACCGTGTCCCTTCTTTTTCTCTGAAACAGCCGGCGGCGCGGGATCCCGGATCGTCTCCTGCACGGCGGGACGGGCGGATCCGTATTCCTCGGGCGTGTGCCGTCTGCTCTCCATGGCGTCCGGAGACTCCCGGCGGATCTCCTGCGTCTGCGGATGGAACGCCGTTCCCGCGTATCCCGGAGGCGGAGTGCTTCTCGCCCGTCCGGTGAGCGTGCGCGCGTACATATTCCTCACCTCCTCAAGGCTCACGGCTCCCCCTCCCCTCGGACAGACCGGATGTCAGCCCGGACGCCTTCAGAAGTGCGCCCATCCGCATGACCGACAGGCACCGGTCCACCAGATCCCGCCGCCGGTCTCCGAGATAGGGCTTCAGCGCCAGAAAAAGCCGTTCCGCGTCGGTGCGGTTCCAGGACTTATGCCCGGTGAGAACCGGAGGCCCCGCGCTGTCCGATCCGTCGTCCGCCGGAACCTCACGCAAAGCCGGTTCCCCGTCCGCGGTGTCTCCTTCTCCCGCTCCTTCGCCCTGATTTTTATCCATGCCGCCGAGCAGAGGGCCGAGAGTCTCCATCACCTGGGGCAACCGCTCCCGGAGATCCCCCACATCCCCGCCGCCGAACTCCTTCACCATTTTTCCGAAGGCCGGATCCGCCATGATGCGCTCCACCGCCGCTCCGAGATCCTCCATGTCAGGCCCTCCGATACAGCTCCAGCAGGACGGAAGCCCGTTCCAGATCGGCGTCCGTCACCTCCCGTAGCAGGGCTCTCAGCTTCCGGAGCGTCTTCGGATCCGGGTTCAGGCGCGAGGCATCCGCTCCGGCCGCCGCCAGGGTCAGCTTCAGCATGGCCGCCAGCCGGTCGTCGGGCAGCTCCAGCATCTTCTCGATATTCTTCTTCGTCAGCATCGGGCGACCTCCGTCCGTTCCATCGTTCATCCAGTGACATCTTATGCGGGTCCGGCGGAAACGGCCACGGCCCGGGAGGAATTCCATGAAAATTCTCGTCTTTTCCGATTCGCACAACCATCCGGATCTCATGACGGCCACGGTCCGCGCCCATCTGAAAGCACCCGCCTCCGCCGGAGCGCTGGACGCCGTGTTCTTTCTGGGAGACGGCATCGGGGATTTTGAACGGCTTCAGAACGATTATCCCGGCCCCCGGTACGCGGCGGTGCTGGGCAACTGCGACGGCTATGCCCTTCTGGACGGCGGCTCCTACGAGAAGCTCGTGGATCTGGGCGGCTACCGGTTCCTGCTGAGCCACGGCCACCGCCTCTCCGTCAAGAGCGGGATCCAGCGGGCCGCCGACTATGCCATCGCCAAGGGCGCGGACGTCCTGCTCTTCGGCCACACCCACGAGGCCTTCGACGAGACCATCGACGGTTCATCGGGCGGCTCGGTGCGGTGTATCAATCCGGGGTCCGTGGGCTCCTGGTACGGCGCGTCCTTCGCGCTTCTGGAGATCCGGGACGGCCGTCTCCTGTGCAGCTTCGGAGAAGGGTGAGCGAACCGCCCTTTTCTTTTTTCGGCGGACATAACCCGCGGGAGTGCCGGTTCCGGGAATCATCCGACAGAAGAAAGCGATGGAAGTCGGGACAGAGGCGGCGGAGTGTGATACAATACCGCCAGAGAGACAGGAGGGATGCGCATGGACTGGATCACCGGGATCGGGCGGGCCATTGCCTACATGGAGAACCATCTGGAGGATGAGATCGACTTTGCCGAAGCGGCGGCACGGAGCTTTTCGTCCCCGTCCCACTTCGCCCGGGTGTTCTCGATCCTCTCCGGTTATACGCCGGGGGAGTACGTCCGGATGCGGCGCCTGTCCATGGCCGGTGCGGAGCTGGCCCGAGGTGACGTGAAGGTCATCGACATTGCGCTGAAATACGGCTACGACTCCCCGGACAGCTTCGCAAAGGCCTTCCGGGCGTTCCATGGAATCCTCCCCTCCGAAGCGCGCCGGAGCGGGGCCGAACTCAGATCCTTCTCCCGCCTGTCCCTCAAACTCACACTGGAAGGCGGTACCATCATGAACTACAAAATTGTTGAGAAGAAAACGTTCCGGCTCCTGGGGTACAGACGGCGGTTCACCGGCTCCCCGTCGGAACGGATGGAACAGGAAAAGGCGTTCTTCTGCGAGACCCGGCTGAACCAGTTCCTGCTGGCGGGCATGGCGAAGGACGCGGATACCCAGTACGGCGTCATGTCGGATTTCGGGGAGGACGGCTACGACTTCTGGATCGCCGGAGCGGTCCCCGACGATCTCATCGACGCCCACCGGAGCCCGGAATACGTGGGGGAGGAGCTGGCGGACCGGCTGGGACTGGAGCCCGTGGAGATCCCGGCGGGGGAATGGCTGATCTGCGAGACGGAGCGGTGTCAATACCCCACCCTGAAGCACATCCCGCTCCGTCAGGAGGCCGTGACGAATTGGCTGCCGGATTCCGGGTATGAACTGCGGGACGGACCGGAGCTCATGATCGCCCACTGGTTCTGCGACGAGCGGTATCAACAGCGGTACGCGGAGCTCTGGCTCCTCATCCGGAAGATCGGGTGAACCAGACAGAAAAACAGCCGTCCGGAGGATCGCTCAGGATCCCTCGGGCGGCTGCTTCGAAGGCAGGATTTTATCGAGGTCATGGTCTGCGCGGAGCAGATACGCAAGAATCAGAACGGCGGCGGCCAATCCGATCCCGGCGGTCAGGGCGATGGTCAGGGCGTCCCAGCGGATCCCCTCCCCGAACCGGGACAGCACCGTTCCGCAGAAATTGTAGGCTGCATGGACCGCGGCGCACATCCATACGGAACCGGTGGAGAGCATCACCGCCGCGCACAGCCCTCCAATGAGAAAGGAATACCCCGTCTGCATCAGCACGTCCCCCGGAGAAGCGCCGGACAGCAGATTCACCGCGTGGACCGCTCCGAACACGGCGGAGGAGATCAGGGCGGAGAGAAACGCGGCGCGCCGTCGTCCCCTCAGCCTCTCCGCGCAGTAGGGCAGGAGGAAGCCCCGGAAGGCCAGCTCCTCGAAGCATCCCACGGCGGCGCATTCCAGAAGGAAGAGCAGGAGCAGGGGGGCTCCCGCCGTCACCCGGGCATTTCCGGACAATAGTTCCACGATGGGCAGATTGTTCAGCGCCACGATCCACGCCGCCGCAAGAACAAATATAGCCGAGCGGGACAGGGGCTTCTTCACCCCGCCCGTCACAGGGTATCCCATGCGCCGGATCAGCGGCAGGAACACCAGCGCGCCGATCACGCGGGTCAGGATCGTCTGAACCATGGGGAACCAGACCGCGTCCGTCCGAACGACCCGTCCCAGGATCTCGAAGCCCAGCAGAAGGATCAGAGCCGCGCCAACCGCCAGCCGGTCCGTCCGCTTACCCATGATCCCGCTCCCTTCCCTTCCCGGCACTCAGCCGGGTGGTCAGCCGGGCCAGCAGAAGGACCAGTCCCGTTATAAAGAGCAGAACGGACACCAGCTGGGAGGGCGTGAGGAACGGCACCACGGTACTGCCCCGGTCGTCCGCCCGGAGGAATTCGATGAAGAACCGCCAGAGCCCGTAGGATACGAAGTACAGAGCCGCGCCGTATCCCGGGATCCGCTTCACCACGAACCACAGGACGGCAGCCAGGGCGAAGAGGAACAGGGCTTCGTACAGCTGAGTCGGCACCGCGCGGTACCCGAGGTTCCGGAAGTAGATCCCGTGGTCCCATGCCGCCCCGTGACAGCATCCCGCCATGAGGCATCCGATCCGGCCGAAGCCGTGGCCCAGGGGAACGCAGATCGCCAGCCCGTCCATCACGGTTGAAAACCGCCGGACATGCTCCCGTGACTCCCGGAACAGGATTTGTCCCGCCCCGAAATACACCGCCAGCAGAACCGCGAATCCGCCGATGAAGCCGCCGAGGAAGGTGGAGCCGGTGTTCTCGTTCAGCGTGAAGGGCTTTCCCCCCATCCAGTCGTAGAAGGCCTGAAAGAGATACCCGGACAGGTATCCGCACACGGCTGCGGTCACGGAGGAGAAGATCACCAGATTGTGGAGCGCGGCGCTGAGTCCGGTCCGCTCCGAATACCGCCGGTACAGCAGCATGGCAGCAAAAATCCCCGCCACGATGAACACCTCGTACAGGGTCACGCCGAAAAACAGTTCGTCAGGATACATGATAAAAAAGATTCGGGGAGGGCCCGAAAGCCTTCCCCGAAAGAATCAGTGTGCGGAATTATTTTCTGCGGGAGATCCAGGCGGAACCAAGGATGGCAGCCACAACGATCATGCCGCCGCCGATGAAGGAGCCGCAGCCCTTCTTGGCAGTGTCAACCGCGTTGTTGACGGTGTTCTGGGCAGCCTCAGCGGCGTTGCCGGCAGCCTCGGTCACGTTCTCGGCGACCTCTTCCACGGCTTCACCGGCGTTCTCGACGGCTTCGCCCACGGCCTCGGTCACGTTCTCAGCGGCCTCGGTCACGACTTCCTCAACGGTGGGAGCTTCCTCCTCAGCGGGAGCAGCCTCAACGGCGGGAGCGGCAGGAGCGGCGGGAACCTCATACTCGAGAGTGGCTTCGCCGGGCGTACCGATCAGAAGGATGTCGCCCACGTCGCCGTGGCTGGTACCGGCGGCATATTCGTTGCCGTCAGCGTCTGTGCCGGCTTCGTAGCCGAGGGAGATATAACGGAACATCCAATAGGCGTCCGCGCCTTCGACGGTCTTCA
>CACYWX010000136.1 GCA_902778205.1 uncultured Ruminococcus sp.
CGGGTTTCATCTTTGATGAAACCCAGTCGGGTCAGGGCGTTGCCCCGACACCCCACGAACTTTTTGGAAAAAGTTCGATCAAAAACTAATTGTTGGGCACAGTGCGGCTAATTCTGAGTATTGCTATAGATCATGCTTTAGGAATCCTGTCAAGTCCGATTTTCCTGCCGAAGGATAGTGCGGTCCCGGGATAGGGAAGTCTTATCGCCCGTCCAGATAATCGCACGCGGCCAGGGCGGCGACCGCACCGTCGGAGGCGGCTGTGGCCACCTGGCGGATCCTCTTGCGGCGGCAGTCTCCGGCGGCGAAGAGCCCGGGGGTGGAGGTCATGCAGTCCTCTCCGGCGTCCGCGTAGCCGCGCAGATCCAGGGACACCAGGTCCGCGAAGGGTCCGTTCTGCGGCTCCAGTCCCACGGCCAGGAACACCATGTCCGCCCGGACCCGTTCCGTCAGGCCGTTCTCATGGCGCACCAGAAGTCCCGTCAGGCCGGTCTCCGGATCGCCCGTATAGGCCGTCACCAGGGAGGAGAAGAGAATGTCCACGTTCTCCTTCTCCATCAGAGCGTCGCAGAGGGGCTTTTCGCCGGTCAGGGAGGGGAGGTTCTGGACCACCGTCACCTGCTCGCACAGCTCGGACAGCATCAGGGCCTCCTGCAGGGCGGAGTTGCCTCCTCCCACCACCGCCACCGGCTTGTCCTTGCAGAAGGCTCCATCGCACACGGCGCAGAAGGAGATGCCGTTCCCGATGAAGGCCTCCTCCCCGGGCAGGCCGAGGGTGCGGTGCTTCGTTCCGGCGGCGAGAACGGCGGCGCGGGCCCGGTATTCCTCCCCGTCGGCGGAGAGGGCGGTGAAGCATCCGTCCCCGTCCCGGGTCAGGGAGACCACGTCGGCGGATTCCAGCACTGCTCCCTGGGCCAGGGCCTGTTCCGTCAGCCGGTCGGCGAACTCCGTCCCCGTCACATGCTCAAATCCCGGGATGTTCTCCACGGCGGGGGAGTTGGTGATCTGCCCGCCGAAGGCGTCCTTTTCCAGAACCAGCGCGGTTTTCCCGGCCCGTCTGGCGTATACCGCCGCCGTCAGACCCGCGGGTCCGCCTCCGACGATGAGAATGTCGTAAAGCATTGTGCTGCCTCCATGCGCAGTCTCCGGTCCCGGAAAAAGGAGGTTCTGCAGCCTCCTTTTTCTCCCGGTGTATGATTGGTCAAGCCTTACAGGCTCAGTCTTCTCTTGATGGCGGAGACGCCCACGAACTTCTCGAAGGTGTCGCCGTCACGGATCACCAGCGTGGGAGCCTGGCGGATGCCGTAGGTCTCGGTGGCCTCCCGGTCTTCGTCCGCATAGATCTTGGTGTAGGAGACGCCGCCCTTGTCCAGAGCCGCGCAGGCCACCTTGCAGTTGGGGCAGGTGCGGGTGGCGAAGAGCAGGTAGCCCTCGTCCGCTTTCTCTTCGGCGAAGATGGGCTCGGCGTCGATGGGCGTGGCGTCGGGATACTCCGCCGGGATCTCGTGAACGGTCTTTGCAGGCTCGGCGGCCTTGGCAGTCTCAGGGGTCTTGACACCCTCGGCGGGCTTTTCGGGAGCCGGAGCGGATTCAGCCTCTCCGTTGTGGAGCGGTCCGCGGTGCGTCAGGCGGGACGCGCCGATGTCGTAGGTGACCCGGTCCTTGAACTCCTGCGCCTTGCCGTCGTTCCAGTTCTGCACGGGGCGGTAGTAGCCGGTGATGCGGCTGTTGACCTCGGTCCGCTCGCCGCAGATGGGGCAGACGGGCTGTTCGCCGGCCAGATAGCCGTGGTTCTTGCAGATGGAGTAGGTGGGGGAAAGGGTGTAATAGGGCAGGCGGTAGTTCTCCGCGATCTTGCGGACCAGACCGGCGGCGGACTTCCAGTCGGGCAGCTTCTCGCCCAGGAAGGCGTGGAACACGGTGCCGGAGGTGTAGAGGGTCTGCAGCTCGTCCTGGATGTCCAGGGCGGAGAACACGTCCTCGGTGTAGCCCACGGGCAGGTGGGAGGAGTTGGTGTAGTAGGGGGTGTCGTCGCAGGACTTGGCGGCGGTGATGATGTCGGGATAGCGCTCCTTGTCGTGCTTGGCGAAGCGGTAGGCCGTGGATTCCGCCGGGGTGGCCTCCAGGTTGTAGAGGTCGCCGTACTGCTCCTGATAGTCGGAGAGGCGGTTTCTCATGTGGTTCAGCACGTCGATGGTGAACTGCTGGGTCTCCTTGTGGGACATATCGGCCCGGAGCCACTTGGCGTTGAGGCCCGCCTCGTTCATGCCGACCAGGCCCAGGGTGGAGAAGTGGTTCTCGAAGGTGCCGAGGTACCGCTTGGTGTAGGGATAGAGGCCGTTCTCCATCAGATTGGTGATGACGGTGCGCTTGATCTTCAGGGACCGGGCGGAGATGTCCATCAGCTTGTCAAGCCGCGCGTAGAACTCTTCCGGGGTCTCGGACAGGTAGGCGATGCGGGGCATGTTGATGGTGACCACGCCGATGGAGCCGGTGGACTCGCCGGAGCCGAAGAAGCCGCCGGTCTTTTTCCGCAGCTCTCTGAGGTCCAGGCGCAGACGGCAGCACATGGACCGCACGTCGGAGGGCTCCATGTCGCTGTTGACGTAGTTGGAGAAGTAGGGCGTGCCGTACTTGGCGGCCATTTCAAAGAGCAGGCGGTTGTTTTCGGTCTCGCTCCAGTCGAAGTCCTTGGTGATGGAGTAGGTGGGGATGGGGTACTGGAAGCCGCGTCCGTTGGCGTCGCCCTCGATCATGATCTCGATGAAGGCCTTGTTTACCATGTCCATCTCGCGCTGGCAGTCCTTGTACTTGAAGTCCGTTTCCCGGCCGCCCACGATGCAGTTCAGCTCGGCCAGGTCCGCCGGCACCACCCAGTCCAGGGTGATGTTGGAGAAGGGAGCCTGCGTGCCCCAGCGGGAGGGAGTGTTGACGCCGAAGATGAAGGACTCCACGCACTGCTTGACTTCCTTGTAGGTCAGGTTGTCCACCTTCACAAAGGGAGCAAGATAGGTGTCGAAGGAGGAGAAGGCCTGCGCGCCCGCCCACTCGTTCTGCATGATGCCCAAAAAGTTCACCATCTGGTTGCAGAGGCTGGACAGGTGGGAGGCGGGCTTGGAGGTGATCTTGCCGGTGACGCCGCCGAGCCCCTCCTGGATCAGCTGCTTCAGGGACCAGCCGGCGCAGTAGCCCGTCAGCATGGACAGGTCGTGCAGATGGATGGCGGCGGAGCGGTGGGCCTCGGCGATCTCCTCGTCGTAGACCTCCGAGAGCCAGTAGTTGGCGGTGATGGCGCCGGAGTTGGAGAGGATCAGGCCGCCCACGGAGTAGGTGACGGTGGAGTTCTCCTTCACGCGCCAGTCGTTGATCTTGAGGTACTTGTCGACGGTGTCCTTGTAGTCCAGGAAGGTATTCGAGACGTCCCGGAGCATGGCGTGCTGGCGGCGGTAGAGGATGTAGGCCTTTGCCACGTCGTCGTATCCCGCCTTGATCAGGACGGACTCCACGCTGTCCTGGATCTTCTCCACGCTCACCAGGTTGTTCTCGATCTTGGGCTCGAAGTCGGCCGTGACCTTGAGCACCAAAAAGTCGATGGTGTCCGGGTGGTACTGCTTTTCGCAGGCCTCAAAGGCGGAGACGATGGCGGTTTTTATCTTCTCGAGATCAAAGGCAACGATCTTGCCGTCCCGTTTTTCAACTTTGTACATGATGCGTCCTCTCGTGATTCAAGGTAATGGGGATTGGTTCGGGCCGCCCTCTTCGGAAGCTGATTCCGGAAACGGAACCTGTGCCCGAAGGAAGCGCAAACAGTATAACACAAAATATAGGGGTTGTCAATACCGAAAGCACAAGATTTTGTGTTTTTGGTACGGACAACCCGTTGTGCAGTCTGAACGCGGTCCGGGACTCAGTCCACGCCGCGGAGAGAGGTGCCGGGAAGGATGGCGGCGGCCCGGTCCCGCATCCGGAACAATTCGTCCCGGGGAACGGGATGCAGGTTCTCCCCGATGAGGCCCCCGCTGTCCCGGAAGGCCTGAAGGAAATACCGCGAGGCGCCCGCGTCCCGGAGCCATTTCGCAACGGCTTCCACGTCCTCCTCCGTGTGGAACTCCCTCACCAGGGTGGTGCGGAATTCGCAGGGGACGCCGGACTTCACAAGCAGGGCCATGCTCTCCCGGACGGGCGTCACGTCGAACCGGGGCAGTCCCACGGTGGCGGCGTACTTCTCCGGGGTGTTCTTCACGTCCATGGCCGCGTAGTCGATCAGTCCCTCGGTGAGGAGCGGAGCAAGCCGGTCCGGATAACAGCCGTTGGTGTCCAGCTTGACGGCGAATCCCATGGATTTCACCCGGCGGAGGAAATCCATGAGGTCGGTCTGCATGAGGGGCTCGCCGCCGGTGACCGCCACGCCGTCCAGAAGGCCCCGGCGCTTCTCCAGAAACGAGAAAAACTCTTCCTCCGGGATGGCGTCGCCGGGCTGGATGTCCGTCACCAAGAGGGCGTTGTGGCAGAAGGGACAGCGCAGATTGCATCCGGCCGTGAAGACCGTGCAGGCCACGTGCTCCGGAAAATCCAGCAGGGTCAGCTTTTGCAGTCCGTGCAGTCTCATGAGAATACCTCTTTAAAATCCGGGGACATTCCCCTGATTCATCGCAGCGGATGATATTATAGCACAGATCGGCAGGGAAAGCAATGGTTTTTTTCAACAGGAAATCGGGGGAAAATTCGGCAAACTTGTCACCGGACCGGAACCTTTTTTCCCGGCGGACCGTCTAACCGGCAGAACGACAGGGAAGGAGACGATCGGATGAGGAAGAGGATTTTATGGACGGCGGCGGTTCTGGCAGCGGTCCTGACAGCGGGATGCGCCGTTCCCGCTTCGGATGAGCCCGGAACCGCGGAAACGGATCGGCCGGTTCAGGCAGACGGCGCGGACGTGGCTCCGGCGGATGAGGACGGGGCCGGGGAGAAGGAGGAGTATACAATGACGAACGAAGCGGAAAACGGGAAGGCGCGTCCCGAGGTGCTGACGGACGGGGACGGCAGGGAATACAGCGCGAGTACCCTGATCGTACAGCTGGACCCGGATACGGACGAGGAGGCGGCGGAAGCTCTGGCCGAAAAGCACGGGCTCGAGATCGTTTATCTCTACCGGAGCTTTTCCTCCATGGCGGTGAGAACGGCGGGGCCCCTGACGGCGGGGGAGATGGACGCGCTCATGGCGGAGCTGGAGGAAGAGGAGGCCGTGCTGGGGGTGGAGCATGACTACATCACCCGGCTGGACGATCCCGTGAGCCCGCCGGAGCTTATGGGCTGACGGGTTGACTTTTTCCGCGCCGTATTGTACAATGGAAGCGTAAGGACCGCAGTCTGAAAACCGGTTCGCCGGGGAGGATTTGTCATGAGCGAAAAGAAACGGTTTCTCGAGCCGGAGGATTACATCGATCCGGCCTGCCCCTTCTGCACGGAGCAGTACGAAAAGGAGCCTCCCGTCCGCTCCATCCCGTCCGACCGGGTGATCCGGAGGCTGGACGAGCACCTGTCCCGGGACGACACCGCCGCCGCCGAGCGCCATCTGCTCTACTGGCTCCGGGAGGCGGAGGCCGGAAGAGATCTGCGGGGCGAATTCCTGGTGCGCGGCGAGCTGGCGGGTCTGTACAGGAAGCTGGGCCGGAGGGAGGACGCCCTTCTGCAGTCGGCGGAGACCATGCGGCTGATGGAGGCCCTTCATATGGAGAACGGGATGGACGGAGCCACCGCCATGATCAACCGGGCCACGGTGCTGAAGGCTTTCGGGCGGGCGGAGGAGTCGATCCCCCTGTTCGAGCGGGCGCGGGCGGTCTACGAGGCGTCCCCAGCCCTGGGACCGTACCGGCTGGGCGGGCTGTACAACAATTACGCCCTGGCCCTCTGCGACTGCCGGCGGTATCCCGAGGCCCGGGCGCTGTATGAAAAGGCCCTGTCCGTCATGGAACGGGCGGAGGGCGGAGAGCCGGAGAGGGCGGTCACCTGGCTGAATCTTGCGGACCTGGAGACGGCGGAGCGCGGTCCCGAGGAGGCGGAGGAGGCGGTGAACCGGTGCCTGTCCGAGGCGGAGCGGCTTCTGGACGCCCCGGGGCTGGCGCGGGACGGAAACTACGCCTTCGTCTGCGAAAAATGCGCGCCGGTGTTCTCCTATTACGGGTGGTTCCTCACCGCCGGGGAGCTGGAGCGCCGGGCGAAGGAGATTTACAGACGATGAAGGGGCTGGAGCTGGCGCGGCGGTACTATGAGGAATGGGGCGTTCCCATGCTGGCCCGGTTTCCGGAGCTTTCGGACCGGATCGCCGCCGGTCTGTGCGGGAGCGGCTCGGAATGCTTCGGCTACGACGATCCGGTGTCCAGGGATCACGATTTCGAGCCCGGCTTCCAGATCTTTCTGGACGAGGAGGCAGTCGACCGGCGTACCCTGTTTCTGTTGGAGCGGGCCTACGACGGACTGCCGAAGGAATTCGAGGGCGTGAAGCGGGAGCGCATGGTCCCCGTGGGAGGACGGCGGCACGGGGTACTCGACATCGGGGCGTTTTTCCGTTCCAGATGCGGGTCCCCGGACGGGAGGCTGACGGTCCGGGAATGGCTGACCCTGCCGGAGCAGTCCCTGGCCGAGGCCGTCAACGGGGAGATCTTTTCCGACCCCTGCGGCACGGTCACGGAGATCCGGCGGCGGCTGGCATACTTCCCGGAGGACGTCCGGCTGAAGAAGCTGGCGGGGAACCTGCTCCTCATGCATCAGGCGGGACTGTACAACTACTCCCGGATTCTGGCCCACGGGGAGACGGCTTCCGCTCAGCTGGCGGTCGGGGAATTCGTGTCGGCGGCCATGGGGACCGTGTTCCTGCTGAACCGGCGGTACCGGCCCTTCTATAAGTGGACCTTCCGGGCTCTGCGGGAGCTGGAGACTTTGGGGGAGCTGGCGGATTCTTTCGAGTATCTGCTGACCTCCGAGAATACGGGGGACGCGGCGAGGGTCAAGGAAGCCGTCATGGAGGACGTCTGCGCCCTGATCCTGGACCGGGTCCCGGAAGCGGAGGGAAAGAGAAACGATCCGGAATCCGCCGCCTACGCCGTCAACGATCGGATCGCCGACGGGGAGCTCCGCGCCATGCACGTTCTGGCGGGAGTGTGAAGAAAGAGCGGAGCTGTCCTTTGCGCGGCAGCTCCGCTGTTTTTACGCCTTCCAGCGTAAGGGAGGAAACGCTCCGCGTTTCCGAAAAGATCCGCTGTGCGCGGAGGCACCGGGGAGGGACACCATCTCAGGCCGAAGGTGCCCCTCCCCGGTGGGCCCCCCTTGGCCCTATGGCATAAGCCTACAGTTCGTCCTTGTATCCAACCATGTCCTTACAACCCACGCTTCGCGGTGAAACATGAGGTCATCGATTGCGCGGATCGGATTCGGAAGCCGAGGAATATCGCGATCAAAACGCGCGTCCATTTACAAGGTCGCGACGGAGAAAAGACGGAACTGAAAGTCCAGTCTCGCGGATTTATGTCAGTCTGTGTACAGGAAGGCAAAACATTTCCCTCCTTCCCGTGTGGACACACGAACCTGTCAGTACATCCCCTCCGGAGCGCCGAACACCGTCTCCACCAGCTTCCGGCTCCCCTCCGGGGAATAGCGCCAGCGGGTCAGATGCAGGGTTCCGTCCGGGGAGACCGCGGGAAGATGGGGAATGCCGGGGGAGACGGGGGCGGGTCCCCCCACGTCCACCAGAGCCAGCTTGATTTTCATGCGGTCCGGCAGGATGCTTTTGATGTAGACCGAACAGCGTGCCCCGGCCTCCGCCTCCGGAGAGGGCTCCGCCAGTCCGGCCAGATTCGGCGTCAGCTCGATGAACACCCCGTAGTCCTCCACCGAGCGGATGATGCCGCGCACCGTGGTTCCGGGGGTGAAGAGGGCCGCGTTTTCCTCCCAGG
>CACYWX010000137.1 GCA_902778205.1 uncultured Ruminococcus sp.
GTCATGACCGGCCCGATGAACATGTTCACGGAGACGATGAAGGCGGAGTAGTCGCCGAACTGGATCTTGCCGTTGTAGAGGAAGATGCCGCCGGCGATGAGGATCACCACGTTGAAGATGTCGGTGACAAAGGCGGTGCCGGAATGGAACTGGCCCATGGCCTTGTAGGAGTCCCGGCGGGCGGCGATGAACTTTTTGTTGCCCTCCTCGAACTTTTCCGCTTCCTTGTCCGCGTTGGTGTAGGCCTTGGTGACCCGGATCCCGGCGATGGAGGATTCCAGGGCCGCGTTGATGACCGCCATGGATTTTCTCGTCTCCGTAAAGGCCGCGCGCATCCGCTTTCTCAGGATCCCGGCGATGAGCACCAGAAACGGCACCGCTGCGAACACGATGAGGGTCAGCCAGATATTGATGGTGGAGAGGTAGACGAAGGCGATGACGATGGAGATGGTGGAGATGATGATGTTCTCCGGACCGTGGTGCGCAAGCTCCGAGATGTCCATCAGGTCGTTGGTCATGCGGGACATGATCCGGCCGGTCTCATGGTTGTCGTAGTAGCTGTAGGGCAGCTTCTCCAGATGGCTGAACATGTCCCGGCGCATCTGGGCCTGCATGTGGACGCCCACCATGTGCCCCTGGTACTGAATGAAGAAGTTGAGGAGCATCTTCAGGCCGTAGAGCCCCAGCAGCAGGAGGCCGGACCAGATGATGAGGCTGTACTTCCGGCCCGGGATCAGGTCGTTCAGCATGGACCGGGTGATCATGGGGTAGACCACGCCGATCAGGGCCACCAGCAGGGAAGCGCCCATGTCCAGGGCGAACATGACCCGGTGGGGGCGGTAGTAGGCGATGAATCGTTTCAGCATGGGGAGTCTCCGTTTCGTGTGTTCGATCCTCCCCATTATATCGGATTTCTACAAATTTGTCAAGAATTAAAAAAATAAATCCGCGCGGAAACCGGAGAAAAAACGGCGCCCGGAGCTCCGGTTTCCGTCAATTTCTAAAAATAATTGAATTGTTTGAAAATCCTTGATTTCCCCTGTGGAATATGATAGAATGAACAGGCTTGTGTCAACGGACCGCAGTCCCGACGGAAGGAAGTGTCATTCTTTTGCTTTTCGGAAAACATGTCAACCGGTACTATCTGAGGTACGGATGGGCGCTGCTTCTGGGTGTGGCGTCCCTTGTGCTGGTGGATTTCTTCCAGTTGAAAATGCCCGAGCTGTACCGCCTGACGGTCAACGGCCTCAACGAGGGCGCGGTAGTCATAGACGGCGCCGTCCGGCCCTTCAGTATGGACGTTCTCCTGAACCAGATCTGCATGCCCATGATCCAGGTGCTCGTGGCCATGGCAATCGGCCGGTTTCTGTGGCGGGTCTGCTTCTTCGGCACCGCCGTGGCCGTCGAGACCGATCTGAGGGGCCGGATGTTCGACCGCTGCAAGGACCTGTCCCGCCCCTTCTACGAGCGGGAGAAGGTGGGAAACCTCATGTCCCTGTTCACCAACGATCTGGAGACCGTGCAGGACTGCTTCGGCGGCGGGATCCTGACCCTGGCGGACGCGGTCCTTCTGGGATCCCTGTCCCTCTTCAAGATGGCCCGCATGAGCCTGTCCCTGACGCTGTTCTCCATGCTGCCCATGATCCTTTTGTTCTTCATGGGCTGGCTGGTGGGAAAGTCCATGCGGCAGAAGTGGCAGATCCGGCAGGAGGCCTTCTCCGACCTGTCCGATTTCTCCCAGGAGTCCTTCTCCGGCATCGCGGTCATCAAGGCCTTCGTGCGGGAGGCGAAGGAGCTTCTGGCCTTCCGGGAGCTGAACCGGCAGAACGAGGACGCCAACGTGGACTACACGAAGATCTCCACCCTGTTCCAGATCTCCGTGACTCTGTTCGTGGAGTCCATCATCTGTGTGATTCTGGGCTACGGCGGCTGGCTGGTCCACGAGAAGGTCTTTGACGCCGGACAGCTGGTGGAGTTCATCGGCTACTTCACGGCGGTGGTCTGGCCCGTCATGGCGGTGTCCCAGCTCATCGAGATGCAGTCCCGGGGCCGGGCGTCCCTCAAGCGGATCTCGGACCTCCTGGATACGGAGCCCGAGGTGCGGGACCGGGAGGGCGTCACGGAGGAGAACTCTCCCGTCCTGACCGGTGAGATCGAATTCCGTCACCTGACCTTCCGGTATCCCGGAGCCGAATACGACGCCCTGTCCGACGTGAATCTCACCATCCATGCCGGGGAGAGCATCGGCGTCATCGGCCGGACCGGATCGGGAAAGACCACCCTGGCGGACCTGATCCTGCGCACCTACAACGTGCCGGACGGCTGCCTCTTCCTGGACGGGCACGACGTCAACGACATCCCCATCCGCACGGTCCGGAAGTACGCCGCCTACGTGCCCCAGGACAACTTCCTCTTCTCCGACACCATTGCCCGCAACATCGCCTTCGCGTCGGACACGGACGATCCCGCGGCGGTGGAGGAAGCGGCGAGGCTCTCGGACGTCCACGGCAACATCGCCGAATTCCCCGAGAAGTACGAGACCGTCCTGGGCGAGCGGGGCGTCACGGTGTCCGGCGGTCAGAAGCAGCGCATCTCCATCGCCCGGGCCCTGATGAAGGAAGCGCCGTTGCTGATCCTGGACGACTCCGTGTCCGCCGTGGATACCGGAACGGAGAAGATCATCCTCGAGAACCTGCGCCGCACGAGGAAGGGCAGGACCACCATTCTCATCGCCCACCGCATCTCCACCGTGGAGAGCATGGACCGGGTGGTGCTTCTGGACGAGGGGCGCGTGGTGGCGGCCGGACCTCACAGGGAGCTGATCGAGACCTGTCCGGAATACCGGAACATGGTGGAGCTGCAGAAGCTGCAGAGCATGACGGACGAGAGCCGTAAGGAGGACTGACATGAGAGAATATCTGCCTCTGCTCATCGTCGGAGCCATTCTCGGCGTCCTGACCGCCGTGTTCACCGCCGCGTACTGCGTGATCCGGAAGCAGAAGGAGGCCATCGGCTTCGACCGGAACATGAAGGACGGGGAGATCGTCCGCCGCCTTGTGAAGTACGCGAAGCCCCACGTGCGGGCCTTCCTCTTCGTGGGCCTGACCATGCTGTTCTCCATCGCCTACGACGTGGTGTCCCCCCTGATCGTGGGACGGATCGAGGAGATGCTGCGGGAGGACTTCGCCATGCCGGTGCTGGGCCGTTGGGTGGCTCTGTACGCCGGGATCCTCGCCGTGTCCCTGATCTGCTCCTACGTGCAGGCCATCGTTCTGCAGAGGACCGGGCAGAAAATCCTGTCCGCCATCCGGCTGGAGCTCTTCGACCACATCGAGCACCTGTCCCACGCCCAGCTCAACGCCATCCCGGTGGGCAAGCTGGTGACCCGCGTGACCAACGACACCGGCGCCATCTCCATGATGTTCACGAACATCTTCGTGACCCTGGTGAAGAACGCCTTCGTGGTGGTGGGCGTGCTGGCGGCCATGCTGGCCCTCAACTACGAGCTGACCCTGATGATCCTGTGCTTCGTGCCCTTCATCGTCCTGTTCACGGTGATCTTCCGGAAGTTCTCCCGGAAGGCCTACCGGCGGGTGAAGGACGGCACCACGGACATCAACACCTTCCTCTCCGAGCATCTCTCCGGCATGAAGATCATCCAGATCTTCAACCGGGAGGACGTGAAGAAGCGGGAGTTCGACGAGAAGAACCGGAACCTGGGGAGGGCCAGAAGGAGCCAGATCCTGACCTTCGCCGTGTTCCGCCCCACGGTGTACATGCTGTACATCGCCTCCATCCTCTGCCTGCTCTATCTGGGCGGGCGCGGGTACATCCGGGGCACCTCCTTCATGGGACAGACCATCACCTCCGGCGTGCTGGTGTCCTTCTACATGTACATCTCCAAGTTCTACAACCCCATCCAGTCCCTGGCGGAGCAGTTCAACTGGCTTCAGTCCGCCATGGCTTCGGCGGAGAAGATCTTCACGGTGTTCGACATGGAGCCCGGGATCGTGGACGCGCCGGACGCCGTAGAGCTGGAGACCTGCCGCGGGGACATCGAGTTCCGGCACGTGTGGTTCGCCTACGAGGGCGAGGACTGGGTGCTCCGGGACGTGTCCTTCAAAGTGAACGCCCGGGAGACCGTGGCCTTCGTGGGGGCGACCGGCTCCGGCAAGACCACCATCCTCTCCCTGATCTGCCGCAACTACGACATCCAGCGGGGCGAGATCCTGGTGGACGGCATCGACGTGAGAAAGATCACCCTGTCCTCCCTCAGACGCCATTTCGGACAGATGCTTCAGGACGTGTTTCTCTTCGCCGGCACCATCCGCTCCAACCTGACCCTGAGAGAGGACATCCCCGACGGGCGGATCCTCGAGGCCTGCCGGTACGTCAACGCCGACTCCTTTATCTCGAAGCTGGCCGGAGGACTGGACGAGGAGGTCCGGGAACGGGGCAACAACTTCTCGGCGGGTCAGCGCCAGCTTCTGTCCTTCGCCAGAACCATCCTGGCCGAGCCCTCCGTCATGATCCTGGACGAGGCCACCGCCAACATCGACACGGAGACCGAGGTGCTGATCCAGGATTCCATGGAGAAGATGATGAACATCGGCACCATGCTGATCGTGGCCCACCGCCTCTCCACCATCCGGGGCGCGGACCGCATTCTGGTCATTTCCCGGGGCGAGATCGTGGAGGAGGGCACCCACGCGGAGCTTCTGGCGGCGGGCGGACGGTACTCCGAGCTGTACCGGCTCCAGGAGAAGACCGAAAGCATGCGGCTCGGGCAGGGCTGAGACCGTCTGTCACGGAGGAGCCCGGTCCCGCATATCCTGCCTGTGCGGCGGCTGATGCCGCTGCGAAGGAGGATGACAAATGGCAGTATTCTGCAACCAGGCCACCATCCGCTACGGCGGCGTCGTGCGGCAGTCCAACATCACCTGCGGGGAGATCGTGGAGACCGTGCGCATGACCAAGACGGCGCTGATCGGCACCTACGACGCGGGCTCCGTGATGACCTATATCGTCAATGTGACCAACGACGGGGAGACTCCCCTGTCCAACGCCACCTTCACCGACGATCTCGGTCAGTACGACATGGGGCAGGCGTCCTATACCCCGCTGACCTACGTGGACGGCAGCCTCAAGGTCTTCGCCGACGGGGCGGAAATGCCCGCGCCCGCGGTGACGGCGGATCCCGGACTCACCGCGGAAGGGATCGACGTGCCCGCCGGCGGATCGGTGACGCTGATCTACGCCGCCCGGGTCAACGAGTACGCGCCGCTGGGCGAGGATGAAGAGGGAGACGCGGAGACCATCGTCAACACCGCCGCCGTCACCGGAGCCGGGATCGCCCGCGCGGTCACCGCTTCCGCGACGGTCCAGGCGGACGTGACGCCCGATCTGACCGTGGCGAAGAGCGTCTGCCCCGGCACCGTGACGGAGAACACCCGCGTCACCTACACCTTCGTCATCGCCAACACCGGACGGGAGACCGGGGAAGGGGACAACGTGATCCTCTCCGACACCTTCTCCCCCGTTCTCACCGATCTGACCGTCACCCTGAACGGACAGGTGCTGGCGGAGGGGACCGGCTACACCTACGACGGGACCACCGGCGAATTCGCCACCGCGGAGGGCGTGATCACCGTTCCCGGCGCGGTCTACACCCAGAACGAGGAGACCGGCGTCTGGACCACCGAGCCCGGCACCGTGACTCTGACGATCTCCGGGTATCTGGGCGCGGTCCCGGATCAGCCGGATGAGGAGGAGCCGCCCGTGGAGCGGAACGAACGGAAGAAATAAACCGGATTTTCCGCCGCAGACGGCAGAACCGGATCGGAGAAAAGGGACGGGGACGTGCGCTCCGCCCCTTTTTCACGCCGCCGGTTGACTTTCTCCGGGAATTTCTGTATAATGAAACCGGAATCGGCCGATCCTGACGTGAGAACGGAGCGGACGAAGAACGGGGGAGTGACGATGCGGATCAGCAGGGACGAGGCGTACGCGCGGATGAGGACGGAGCCGGAAAAATGGCTCTACACCCTGCTGGATCTGGCGGATCCCGTGCGGCGGGGAGGTCTTGCCTTTTACCGGACGGCGGGAGGCATGGCCGTGGTCAGCGATTTTGAAGAGGAGACGACGGTGCGGCTGTACGGGGCGGATCCCCTTCTTTTGGAAGAAGCGGCGTCGGATCCCGTGGTGGGTCCCGGGACGCGGTTCTGCTTCTGCGGCGGTCTTCCGGAGGGAATAATCCCGGAGCGGGCCGGCGGTCATCGTCTCACCGTGCGGGAGGAGACCCGGACCCTGGAGCGGTACGGTCTCTTCGGCTGTCCGCGGCGCCGTCCTGCGTCAGAGCCCCCGGACGGGATTCGAATCCGCGCCATGCGGGAGGAGGACAGGCTTCTGTTCCCGGATACGGAATCGTGGCGCAGGCTGGACGAGGGACTGGACAGCCGGGGGGAGGGAGACCGGATCCTGCTGGCTCTGCGGGAGGACGGACGAGCCGCCGGATACCTCTGGAGCGCGGAGGCCGGGCACGGATGGCGCGACATCGTCAACGTGTTCGTCTCCCCCGAGGTCCGGGGACGCGGGATCGGGAAGGCTCTGGCCGCCCGTTACGCGGAGGAGGCTCTGGGAGAGGGGAGGCGGCCCTATTACGGCTACGCCCTTTCCACGGAATCCGCCGCCCTGGCCCGGGCCCTGGAGTTTGAGGAAATTTACGGAGAGACGGTCAGTCTGTACGTCCGGGACTGACACCATTTTCGAGCTAAAGAGACTAACTATATGGGTTTTGAACGCTTCATGCAGAGTGCGAATCGCTTTGCGATGAGCTCACGTACAATAACTCTGATAAAGTTGGATAGCTGAATTGGTGTGCCAAAGACTTAACTGCATGCAATTGGAACAGCCAATTCCCATCCAATTATTGAAGTTCTTGCCGAGCAGCTTGCTGCTCCGGGCTTCCTTTTAAGAAGCCGCGTTTCCCCTTTTGATGGAGATTAGTGTGAACTGCTGAAAGGAGCATGATATGAAAGTCGCGCTGTTCGACGCCAAGCCCTACGACATCCCCGGATTCGACAAGTACGGCCGGGAGGAGGGCATCGGATTCAAATACTACGAGACCAAGCTGAACGCGGACACGGTGTCCCTGGCGCAGGGGTCCGACGCAGTGTGCGTGTTCGTCAATGACACGGTGAACGCGGAGGTCATCGACCGGCTGGAGGAGTACGGCGTGAAGGCCGTGGCTCTCCGCTGTGCCGGGTACAACAACGTGGACGTGGAGCATGCCTTCGGGAAGATCCACATCATGCGGGTCCCGGCCTATTCTCCCTACGCGGTGGCCGAGCACGCCATGGCCCTGCTGCTGACCTCCATCCGGCGGATCCACAAGGCTTACATCCGCACCAAGGACTTCAACTTCAGCCTGAACGGGCTCACCGGCTTCGATCTCCACGGCAAGACCGTGGGCATCGTGGGCACCGGGCGCATCGGGCGGGTCTTCGCGGACATCTGCCGGGGCTTCGGCATGAAGGTCATCGCCTACGACAAATTTCCCGGGGAGGGCCTCGACTACGTGACCCTGGACGAGCTGTTCGCCGGGGCCGACATCATCTCCCTCCACTGCCCTCTGACCGAGGAGACCCACCATCTTGTGAACCGGGACTCCGTGGCGAAGATGAAGAAGGGCGTGGTGATCGTCAACACCTCCCGGGGCGGGCTCATCGATTCGGAGGCCCTTCTGGACGGCATCAAGGAGCGAAAGATCGGCGCGGCCTGCCTGGACGTGTACGAGGAGGAGTCCGACGTGTTCTTCCGGGATTTCTCCGGCCACATCATGGAGGACGACACCCTGGCCCGGCTCATGACCATGCCCAACGTACTGGTCACCTCCCATCAGGC
>CACYWX010000138.1 GCA_902778205.1 uncultured Ruminococcus sp.
GCACGAACTCCATCCCCTGCTGACAGCAGGCCAGGGCGTCCGCAATCATCACCACGTAGTAGTTCCGGCCGTCGCCCTCGTACATCTGGAACTGCCCCTTCATCCGCACGGTCTGTCCGAGATAGTCGTCCGGCAGGGCCATCATGTTGTAGACCTCGGAATACACCATGGTGGAGCTCATTTTGGTCAGGTCCACGTCGATGTCCATATTGTCGCTTTTTTCCGAAACGGCGGACCCGGCGGACGCGCTGTTTTCACCGGACACCTCCGTCTCTGCCAGACCGACTCCCTCCGCGGGAAGATCGGGGGCCAGCGTCTCGCCCTCCGCGCATCCGGAGAGCGTCAGAACCGCGAGCAGGACCGCGAAAATCATGGATTTCTTCATTTTCCGAATCCTCCGTTCAGCTTGCCGGCGATCGCGAACAGGGCGAAGGCCGCGATATCGACCGCCACGATGGTGGAGCCAACGGGCGTACCCTTCAGAATGGAAATCAGAATGCCGAGCACCGTGCAGAGCACCGACACCACGGCAGCGCACACCGTCACGGAGCGGAAGCTCTTGAACACGCGCATGGCGGACAGAGCCGGAAAAATCACCAGGGCGGAGATCAGGAGGGATCCCACCAGATTCATGGCCAGCACGATGATCACGGCGATCACCGCCGCCGTCGCCAGATTGTAGAGCCCGGCCCGCACGCCCGTCGCCTCCGCGAATTCCTCGTCGAAGGTCAGAGCGAAGATCTTGTTGTAGAACAGCACGAACACCAGAATGACCGCCGCGGACAGGACCACGGACATCCACACCTTCGACTCCGTCAGCGTCAGGATGGAGGTGGAGCCGAAGAGGGTGGCGCACACGTCCCCGGACAGGTTGGCGGATTTTGAGAACAGGTTCATGAGCAGATAGCCCACCGCCAGCGCGCCCACGGAGATCATGGCCACGGCCGCGTCCCCGCTGATCTTCGTCCTCCTGCCCATCCCCAGGAGCAGGACTGCGCAGAGGATCGTCACCGCCAGCGTCAGGGGCATGTCGTCGGTCAGCTTCATGACGGAGGCGATGGCCATGGCTCCGAATGCCACGTGGGACAGCCCGTCCCCGATGAAGGACAGCCGCTTCAGCACCAGCGTCACGCCGAGGAGTGAGGAGCAGAGGGACACCAGTGTCCCCACGATCAGGGCGTTCCAGACGAAGGAGCGGGAGAAGTACAGCTGCAGTGTCTCGGCGAAGCTCACAGCGATCCCTCCCTTCCCGTCGGATTCTCCTTCAACAGGCGTTCGGCGAAGGGCCTTCCGATCTCGCTGGCCAGATACCCCGCCGGAGTCCCGAAATACCACTCCGGACCCACGTGCAGCACATGGCTGGCGTACCGCACCGCCGCGGACACGTCGTGGGTGATCATCATGACCGTGGTGCCTCCGGCGTTCAGACCACCGATCAGGTCGTACAGCTCCGCCGTTATGCGGGGATCCAGCCCTGTCGCCGGCTCGTCCAGCAGGAGCAGATTTCCGGCGGCGCAGAGGGCTCTCGCCAGAAGGACCCTCTGCTGCTGACCGCCTGACAGCTCCCGATAGCACCGGGTCTTCAGCTCTCCCAGTCCCACCCGGTCCATGACGCGCTCCGCCGTCTTTTTCTGTTCCCGGGTGCGGAAGGGCCTGAGGCCGGACTGTCCCTCGAAGCCGGACAGCACGATCTCCCGCACGGAGGCCGGAAAATCCTTCTGCACCACCGTCTGCTGGGGCAGATAGCCGATGGTGCTCCGGCTCACCCCGTCCCCGTAGAGGATCTCCCCGCTCATGGGAGGGCGGAGTCCGAGGATGGTCCGCATGAGGGTGCTCTTCCCCGCGCCGTTTTCCCCGAGGACCGCAAGATAGTCCCCGGGGTTGACGGCAAAGTTCAGTTGATGCACGATTTCACGCCCGTCGTAACCCAGGCATAGATCCCTGCATGTCAGCTGTGCCATAGTGTCTCCTTATTTCAGCGCGTCCGCGAGAACCGTAAGGTTCTTCTCCATCACCGACAGATAGGTGGTCCCCTCCGACACGTCCTTCGCCGTGACGGACTGGAGGGAATCGAAGGTGAGGACGGTCTTCTCCCCGGACGCCGTGTTCTCCGCCACCGTGCGGGCGATGGACCCGTCGGCGGATTCGATCTGGCAGACGGAGGTCAGACCGAGCTCGTCGGCTTTCTGCGCCAGGAACACGATGGTCCCGAAGGACGCCTCGGTCTCGGCGGAGCAACCGGCAAAGGCGGCGTAATACTCCAGCCCATAGTCGTCGGCCATATAACGGAAGGGGAACCGGTCGCCGAACAGCAGGGCGGATTTGTTCCCCGCTTCAACGGCCTCCGCGTACCGCCCGTCCAGCTGATCCAGCTTTTCGCGGTAGGCGGCGGCGTTGGCCCGGTAGGTCTCCGCGCGGTCCGGATCCGCCGAGGCGATGACGTCCGCCAGGGCATTCACCAGAACGGAGGCGTTCCTCAGAGAGAGCCACACGTGCTCGTCGTACTCGGGCTCCTCCTCGTGGTCGTGATCCTCCTCATGATCCTCGTCGTGATCCTCATGATCCTCGTCGTGATCCTCGTCGTGGTCATGGTCATGCTCCATGCCCTCCACGATTTTCTCTTCCTTGACCAGACTGCCAAGAGCGTCCAGCAGATTGACGACCTTCATGTCCGGATTGACGTCGCTGCCGCTCAGCGCATCCTCTACCCACTCATCGGATTCTCCTCCCACGCAGATGAACACGTCGCAGTCGGAGATCCGGATGATGTCGGCGGCGGTGGGCTGATAGCTGTGCAGGTCCACGCCGGAATCCAGCAGCATGGTCAGGTCCGCGTTTCCGGTCTCCCCGCCCAGGATCTCCCGGCACCAGTCATAGATGGGGAAAATGGTGGTGACGATGCTGAGCTTTCCGCTTTTCCGCACGTCCTCCGAGCGGCACCCGGGAAGGATCCCCGCCAGCAGGACAACGCACAGAACGATTGAAGCAATTCTTTTCATAAAAACAAAAACCTCCGAATTGAAAAATGGCAGAATTGAACCATACAGGACAAAACCGCGCAGCGCGAGGCCCGCGATGTCCTGTGGTTCTGCCCGCTCAATTCAGAAGTCTGATTCCCCTGCCGACCCGATCGTTCTCTCTCCGGCTCCCCGGACGCGCCTGTATCAGACGGACCGCGCCCACGCCCGCCGTCAGCGAAACGAGCAGGAGGGCCGCCATCCGGGTCAGATGCGAGCAGGCCGAGGCGCAGGCCAGCATCACGGCGCAGACCGGACAGTCCTCCCCGGCGCAGTCGTGATGGAGCATGTGAAGGATGCCGAAGGGAGCGGAGACCGTGACAAAGAGAAGCGCGAGGACAAGCAAAACTGCCCACAGGGATTTGATCTGTGTTTTCATCACGCCGCCTCCTTTCCCGATTGGTCACCATGCATTTTACCACGAAGCGGCCAGAAAAGTCAACGGACGTCACAGGATTCACAAGAAAATGTTACGATTTATCACTCCGCGGACAAACAATCCGGAAACCGGCTTTCAGTCCGCTGTCCCGACTGAAAAATCCATCCAGCCGCCCCAGGGAGCGAAATGCGGCTTCTCCGTTTTCACGTCCGTCTCCTCCGTGTGGCCGGAATAGAGGACCGTTTCGTCCGGCAGGGTCAGAATCCGTTCGCAGATGGAGCGGATCATGCGGTTCCGGTCGCCTCCGGGGAAGCGGTCGTTGCCGATGGTCCCGCGGAAGATGGTGTCCCCGGTGAAGCAGATCCCGTCACGCTCACAGTAGTAACAGACGGAGTCCGTGGTGTGGCCCGGCGTGTGGATCACCCGGAAGGAGGCCCCGGGATCCGCGTCCAGCGCGACGGTATCCCCGTCCTCCAGCAGGGTCACATCCCTCAGAAGGATGGGCCGCCCGCAGAACACGGAGAGGTTCCACTTCGGATTCTCCAGATAATCGGCGGACCGGACGTGGGCCAGAACCGGGATCCCCAGCGCGTTCCGCACCGCATCCGCCGCTCCCATATGGTCGAAATGGCCGTGGGTCAGAAGGATCTTCTCGATGGTCCAGCCGTTGTACCGGATCATGCGGAGCAGACGCTCCCCTTCCCAGCCGGGATCGATCAGGAAGCCGTGTCCGGCAGCCTCGTCGATCCAGAAAAACGTGTTCTCCTCAAAATACCCCTTCACGGGCACGGTCACAACCATGGGATGCTCCTTTTCAGATGATCGTGTATTCACACGAAAAAGGACCTTTGCACAGACTTCCCGCTGCACGGAATCAGCTTCGAGCAGCATTCCTGCGGTCCGGCGAAGGAGGATGAAGTACATCCTGAACTTCACGAAGGAAGGTAGGAAACGCTTCGCGTTTCCGATTAATGACCCTGCGCGGGTCGGGCGTCGGGAGGGGTACCAGTTCAGGCCACAGGTACCCCTCCCGAGGGTCCCCCTTGGCCGGAGAGCATAATCCTAACCGCTCAGATCTTCAGTTGTAGCTCAATTGTGCATCCCACGTCCTCACTCGGAGAATGCAAAGCATTCTCCAGGAGTTGTTCCGCAACTCCGGCGAACCCGATGCGTCAGTTGAAACATGCGATGAACTCCGTCAAGGACGAAGTTCATCGGTTTGCTCTGCCCGAGGGGGCGACGCAAACAGCGATCGGAACGCGCATGACAGGATAAGATGGAGTGCTGAGCAAGATTGTTCTTGTCTCCGCTGAATAAATGGACAGTCCGGATCGTTTCGTGTAACAGCGGAGCGAAGCGGAAGCCATAGAAACAGGGCAGCAGTTCCGGAGAACCGCTGCCCGCAATGCAAGCTTTTCCTGAAATCAGTGAACGATGTAACGCTCGGTGTCCTTGTCGAAGAGGTGGACTCTGGACATATCGAGGGCGACGTTGATGATGTCGCCGGCTCTGGCGGTGGAACGGGCGGAAACGCGGGCGGTGAGGTTGGTTTCTTCCGCAACCAGGTACAGATAGATTTCAGCGCCCATCAGCTCGGTGACTTCCACGTCGGTCTCGATGACGGAGTCGGGCATCGCACGGAGGGAAGCGTCGTCGTCCAGGATGCACTCGGGACGAACGCCGGCCACGATTTCCTTGCCGATGTAATCCTTCAGAGCGGGCTCCGCGGCCTTCTGAGCCGGGATCTTGAGGGAGTTGGAACCGAAGGTGATGTAGAGGTCCTCGCCCTTCTTCTCCAGCACGCAGTTGATGAAGTTCATCTGAGGCGTGCCGATGAAGCCTGCCACGAAGAGGTTGACCGGGTAGTCGTACAGGTTCTGAGGAGTGTCGACCTGCTGGATCAGACCGTCCTTCATAACCACGATACGGGTGGCCATGGTCATAGCCTCCACCTGGTCGTGGGTCACGTAGATGAACGTGGTGCCGACTCTCTGGTGGATCTTGGTAAGCTCGGTTCTCATGGAAGCTCTCAGCTTGGCGTCCAGGTTGGACAGAGGCTCGTCAAGCAGGAACACGCGGGGGTTACGGACGATGGCGCGGCCCAGAGCCACACGCTGCTTCTGACCGCCGGACAGAGCCTTCGGCTTTCTGTCGAGCAGGTGGGTGATGTCCAGGATACGGGCGGCCTCTTCCACGCGGCGCTTGATCTCCTCCTTCGGAGTCTTGCGGAGCTTCAGACCGAAGGCCATGTTGTCGAACACGGACATATGCGGATACAGAGCGTAGTTCTGGAACACCATCGCGATGTCGCGGTCCTTCGGAGCCACGTCGTTCACGAGCTTGTCGCCGATGAAGAGCTCGCCTTCGGAAATCTCTTCCAGACCGGCGATCATACGGAGGGTGGTGGACTTGCCGCAGCCGGAGGGGCCGACCAGGATCAGGAATTCCTTGTCCTTGATCTCGAGGCAGAAGTCGGACACGGCCGTAACGCCGCCGGGATATTTCTTGTAGATGTGCTTCAGGGATAAGCTTGCCATGGAACAATCCTCCTTGGATTATGTCGAGTTAGTGTTTTGGTAATTCGACTCTATCAACCGGTACATATTATAGCAAAATTCGCCCTCGTTTTGAAGAGGTTTTTTTACTGAATTTTGATTTAATAGTTTGTGCAAGATGTATATGGATCCGCCGCCGTGTCCGGGGACCCCGGCATCCGCATCCGGGCGTTTTTCTCATTCAATGAGAACCTGTCACTTCATCCCCTTCCGGGTCAGGGCGATCCGCTTCCGCTTCAGGTCCACGGATTTGATCTTCACTTCAATAATGTCCCCTACGGACAGAAGCTCCGAGGGATGCTTCACGAACCGGTCTGCCATTTCGCTGATGTGGAGCAGGCCGTCCTGATGCACGCCGATGTCCACGAACGCCCCGAAGTCGATGACGTTGCGCACGGTCCCGGTCAGCACCATGCCCTCCTCCAGATCGGCGATGTCCATCACCCGGTCCCGGAGCACGGGCTGGGGCAGGGAGTCCCGGATGTCGCGGCCCGGCTTCTCAAGCTCGCCCAGAATGTCCCGGAGGGTGGGCTCCCCGATTCCGAGCTCCCCGGCCAGCGCCGCCATGCCGCGGGAGGAGGCTTCCGTGCGCAGGGACAGCCCGCCCCGCACGTCCTCCTTCGTCTTTCCAAACAGCTTCAACAACTTTTCCGCCGCCCGGTAGGACTCCGGATGGACCCCGGTGTTGTCGAGAATCTCCTCCCCGCCCGGGATCCGGAGGAAGCCCGCGGCCTGCTCGTACACCTTCGCGCCGAACCGCGGCACCTTCGTCAGATCGCTGCGGCGGACGAACTCCCCGTTCTCGTCCCGGTACTTCACGATGTTCTTGGCGGTGGTCCGGTTGATCCCGGCGATGTAGGACAGAAGCGCCCATGAGGCCGTATTCACGTCCACGCCCACGGCGTTCACGCAGTCCTCCACTACGCCGGTCAGCGCCTCGTCCAGCCGGGCCTGCTTCATGTCGTGCTGATACTGGCCCACGCCGATGGACTTCGGATCGATCTTCACCAGCTCCGCCAGAGGGTCCTGCAGGCGTCTGGCGATGGAGGCCGCGCTCCGCTCCGTCACGTCGAAATCCGGGAACTCCTCGGCTCCCAGCTCCGAGGCGGAATAGACGGACGCCCCGGCTTCGGACACGATGATGTATTTCGTGCGCCCGTCCAGCTCCCTGAGCAGGTCCGCCACGAACAGCTCGCTCTCCCCGGAGGCGGTGCCGTTGCCGATGGCAATCACGTCTACGCCGTACCGGGCGATGAGCCGCTTCATGACCCGCTTCGCGCCCTCCGTGTCCTCTCTGGGCTTGGTGGGATAGATCACGGCGGTTTCGGCCACGGTCCCGGTCTTCGTCACCACCGCCAGCTTGCAGCCGGTTCGGTAGCCGGGGTCGAAGCCCATGACGCACTTCCCCTTCACGGGCGCTTGCATGAGCAGATTGCGCAGATTGACGGAGAACAGCCCGATGGCCGCTTCCCCCGCCCGGTCGGTCATGTCGGCCCGGATCTCCCGCTCCACCGACGGCGCGGTCAACCGGTCATATCCGTCCTCCAGCGCCGCGAGAATCTGCTCCGCCGCGGGACTGTTCCTGTTTTTCAGAACGGACCGGGCCAGCTCGTCCAGGATCCGGTCCCGGGGAGCCTCCACGGACACGGACAGCGCGCCCTCCTTTTCTCCCCGGTTCACCGCCAGGATCCTGTGGCCCGGCATCCGGGAGAGCGGCTCCGCGAAGTCGTAATACTGCTCGAAGACGGGATTCTCCTCCGCCTTCTTCGTTCTGAGGGATCCGCCGCTCACGGTGAGCCGCCGGACGATCCCTCTTAACTCGGCGTCATCGGAGTACGTCTCGGCCAGAATGTCCCGTGCCCCCGCCAGAGCCGCCTCCGCGTCCGGCACGCCCTTTTCCTCGTCCACATA
>CACYWX010000139.1 GCA_902778205.1 uncultured Ruminococcus sp.
GTCCCAGGGCATAGGGAGCCGCCGTCAGCTCGTCCGCCGCGATGGGATTATACCCCTGCCCCTGACCGGAGAGGCGGTCCGGATCCGTTCTGAGCGGGTCGTCCCGGAGCGGCTCCCGGATCCTGAGGGGATACAGGGGCTCCCGTTTCTCCACGGGCCCCACGGGCTGAGTCGGGAACACGCCGCCCGCGCTGTCCATGATCCAGGGCTTGCCGAACAGCGTCCCGGGAAACAGCTCCAGATTGAAGGAAAGCTTTCCCAGAAACTCCGGCGGCACGGTGCGGTCCGTCTCCACGTCCACCGTCACAGACTCCCCTTCGCCTTTCGCCCGGACGGTGTAGGAAAAGCGGAAATCCGGGTAGATCATGGGGTTGAACCCGACGAGATGGCGGTCCGGATCGGGATAGACCATCCGCGCTGTGACGGAATTGTCCTCCGGGTCCGCGGTCCTCTCCACCTTCTTCGGCACCGGCTGCCACTGACCGGGCGTCGGCTCGAACCGCAGATCCCCGTTCGCGGCGGTCCGGTTCCCGTGCATGATGACGCTGACGCCGGACTGATGGCCCTCCGGATAGAAATCGTCGAAAGCCATGACGTCCACGCCGCCCCTCCGGAAGTATCCCTTCTCCGGGTCGAGACGGAACACCTCCCGGTCGTTCTCTTTCATAGCCGTCCTCCTTTGGAATAGATTGATTCCATTATATCATACCCCCGGGACGCTGTCAATCGGGTACGGACAGCAAAACGGAGCCGCTTTTTTCAGCCGCTCCGTCTGCTTGTCCCGCAGATTCTCACCACTGGTATTCAAAATCAATGAAGGGAGCCACGTCCCGGTCCACCACGCAGATAAAGGTCTTTCCGCAGTTGAGCCGCAGCTCCTTCCCGTTCTTATAGGTCAGCTCCAGGCAGTCGGTCTTTCCCGCCCGGGACCAGGCGATCACCCTGCGCCGGCCGTTTGTGACGTAATAGCCCTGTCCCTGGCCCACGGTCCCTACGGTCAGCCGTCCGGCCGCGTCCCCGGGGATCACATCGATGTCAGTGAACAGGATCAGGAGGTTCTTCACGGAAATCTGCTCCCCGTTGGCTCCGTCCACATGGGGCATGCCATCGTACTGATACCGCAGATATTCGCCGCGGTCCTTGTCGTAGACGAAATCCACCGTGTTGGCGAAGGTCACCGGCATATGCACGTGAGTGGCCGGGGATCCGTAGATGCTTCGGTTCTCGTTCTCGCCGTAAAAGAGGAACAGAGGCTTCTGATTCTCGTCCAGCTCCGTCCGGTAGCCCTTGAACTGAATGCCGGAGACGATGCCCGCCCCGTCGGTCATGAGGCTGTGCTCGTAGCCGATGTTCACCATCCGATTCTGATCCCGCCAGAAGGTGGAGGGCAGGTACATGTTGACCCCGTCCATGTTCTCGATGCCCCGCCAGCTGATCTTGGAATAGGCAGTCTCGCTTCCCCCGGCATGGACGTACAGGGCGTCGTGATTGGCGAGGAAATCCACGAAGTAGTCCCTTGCGGACCGGATGGACCCCACGGTGCCCATGGACTCATAGTCGTCCACCAGCATCATGATCCGGGTGATGCCGCCCTCCGCCGCGCACTCGTAGAACACCTGCCCGTAGGACAGGCCGTACTGGGGCAGCTGTTTTTTCAGATTGTTCAGCATGATGGCCACGGGGCGGCGCTTCTGCTCTTCCGCGGTACAGCTTTTGCCGTTCAGATAGTTATAGATCCGCTCGGGCTCCGGCTGCTTTTCCGCTTCGGCGGGCTTCTCGGGCTCGGCGGGCTTTTCGGGCTCCGGTTCGGGATCCCTCTCCGGGGCGGGAGGATCCTCTTTTCCCTCCTCCTCGTCTGACCAGCCCGTGATCTCCGCTTCGGGGGCGGTCAGCAGCTCCTCAGACTCCGGCATGTCCTCGTCGGGATCGGTTTCGGGCGGATCCGTTTCCGGGGAGTCGGTCTCGGGAGGTTCCGTCTCCGGAGGTTCTGTCTCGGGAGGTTCCGTCTCCGGTGCTTCCGTCTCCGCGGCTTCCGTCTCCGCGGCTTCCGTCTCCGCGGCTTCCGTATCTGCTTCGGGAGCAGCGGGAACGGGCTCCGTCACCTGAACGGTATCGGTCTGGGGAACGCTCCCTCCCTCTCCGGCGGGTCCCTCCGTCCTCGAGCAGGACAGCAGAAGCGCGCAGGCAAGGAGGACGGCCGTGATCCCTTTTCCATACGAAACGCCCCTCATGACCGCACCTCCCCGCCGAAGGACCGGTACAGGGCCGGGGACGTGAACAGCTCCGTCAGGAGGGCCAGGTTGACCTCGTCGAACACAGTATCCTTCGGGGTGTGGATCTTGTCCATGTACAGGCCCAGCCGCTTCGATTCGTTCAGGGCGCATACGGCGGCGGAGGTTTTGAAGCTGGCCTGGTCGGAGGGATAGATGGTCCCCTTCTTCGGGCAGACCTCGCAGACCTTCTCCCCGCCGGCGAACACCCGCTCCGCCTCCCGGCGCAGGACCTCGTAATACGGCAGCTTTTCCGCGGCCTTGGAAAACAGGATCAGGATGTGCCCGCCGTCGGACACGCAGTCCAGGTTCACAATCAGCCGGTTCTTCTTCACCTCCGGATGGGCCGCCGCGTATCCGGACGAGCCGAGAAGCCCGTTCTCCTCGTTGTCGAAGAGGATGAAGGCCGCCCGCTCCTCCGTCAGCCGGTCCGCCAGGGTCAGGACCGCGGCCACGCCGGAGGTGTTGTCGTTGGCGGTGTGAGGATTGGGATGGTCCCCCATGAACAGCCACAGCATGAATACGATGCCGAGGATCAGGACCCCCTCCGTCACAAGCAGTCCCCAGAGATCCGGCAGATCCCGGGTGAGCCGGGCCGCCAGAATGTCCAGGGCGAACAGGGGAACAAGAAACAACAGAACCACGGCGGTCTGGTACAGCAGAAACATCGGCAGATTCCGCGGCGTGATGAAATTGGGAAAGGGCAGCCCTGCGCAGGTGTCGTAATGGGCGGTGTACACCACGTCGGCCTGCTCCGGGTCCCCGATGACGATGTTCCGGCTCTTCAGAAGGGTCCCGCAGGTTTCCACCCGCATCCTCTGCCCGAAATGCTCCCGCAGCATCCCGATGAAGGCGTCCTTCTGGGCCTTCCGCTTCCTCACCTCATAGGCCGGCAGAAGGATGCTCTTCCAGTCCGCACCGCGCTTGCTGTCTTCTCCGTTCATATTTTGCCGCTCCGTGTTGAAATCAGTCGGCCTTCATTGTACACCCCATTCCCCGTTTTGTCAAGCGCATAAAAGAACCGCCCTCTCCCGGGAAGGGAAAGGACGGTATGATCGGTCATGAGATTTTTACCAGGCCTTGCGGGATTCGCGGTAAGGATCGATCTCCGCGGCGAACACGGGCCTGAGGATCACGGAGCAGATCGTCTCGTCCTCTTCGTACCGCAGGTGCTCCGCCAGGGCGGGGCCGCAGGAGTTGGAGCCGATGCCGGA
Source organism: uncultured Ruminococcus sp. (assembly GCA_902778205.1). Lineage (GTDB taxonomy): Bacteria > Bacillota > Clostridia > Oscillospirales > CAG-272 > UMGS1696. The sequence continues at coordinate 3,485 of CACYWX010000139.1, forward strand.
CTGACGGCAGTCCAGAATCACCGTGGTCTCGGGCTCGCGCTCCAGCTCGTAGTGATGGGCCTTCTCCGTCAGCTGTTCGGGGGAGAAGTGGCTTGCGTTGAAGGAGAAGGGCTCGGCGGAGGTGAAGAGGAAGCCGTGTCCCGCCACGGTATGCACGTCCGCCCAGCGGCATCCCCAGTGAGAGGAGTTCTCCTGCGGGAACACGTAGGGCTCGTAGTTCTCGGTGACGGTGGAGCTGAACTCGCCCAGACGCGCGGCTAGTCTCTTGTCCTCGTAGCTCTCCATGGGTCCGTAGCCGAAGTAGCGCATCTGCTCCGCGCCCTCGGGCATGGTCAGACGCACGCCGAAGCGGGGACGGAACACCTTTTCCCGCTTGGTGCGGTCCCACTGATTGGGACGGGACATGTCGCGCCACTTCACGTCGAAGTCGATCTTCACGCCCATGCCGTACCGGACGGTGTAGGTCACGTCGGCGTGGAACAGCGGATCGTGGGGCGCGCATCCCATGGAGATCTTCGAGAGGATCACGGCGTGCTCCTCGTCCGCCTCCACCAGATCGCAGGAGTAGCACTTGACCTTCGCCTCGTCCATGCCCTCTCTCTGCCACTGCCAGCGCACGTTGCGGTCGTTATCCGTGGGAGCGCGCCAGATCTGCGGGACGATGGGCTTCGTGATGAGGTGCTCGCCGTTGTCCTCAATGTCCTTGATCATGCCGCAGGACCGGCAGAAGGTGTAGACGGTCTCGCCCGCGGTGACGGTGATGAACTTCCGGCAGACCTCGGTCTCCACGGGATAGAGCGCCGCGGGAGCCTGATAGAGAGGCACGTCGTTCTCGTACACGAACTGCGCGATGCCCACCTCGTAGCCGGCCTCCGCCCACTCGGTCGGGACCTTCTGCCGGAAGGAGAAGTCCACGGTCACAACGCCGCCCGCCGGGAGCTCGTCGAAGAGGGTGAATTCCTCCGTCCCCTGAGGTTCGATCGAGAGGTTCGGATACACGCCGGACATGAGAACCTTACCGTCGCGCTTCACGGTCCAGGCACAGGACAGGTCGGAGAAGTCCTTAAAGTACCGGCGGGATTTCACGGCGTAGGTGCCGGGCTTCACCTCGGTGACCGCCGCGGGCATAATGGCCTGCTTCAGCTCCTTGAGGCCGGTGTGGGGGCGTCTGTCAGGATAGACCAGGCCGTCCACGCAGAAGTTGCCGTCGTTGGGATGGTCGCAGCCGCCGAAGAACTCGTCGTGGCTCTCGATGACCTTCCAGTACGCGCCCAGGTCTCCGGGGCCGTTGCCCATGGCGTGGGAGTATTCGCAGAGGAACAGGGGCTGGTCGAACTTCTCATCCTCGCAGTACTCGGCACACCACTGGGGATTCGGGTACATATGGCTCTCCACGTCGGTCACGTCGCGCTTGTGCTCGCCGTTGTTGTAGCCGGAGTGGGCGCCCTCATAGTGGACCAGGCGGGAGTCGTCGCGGCTCTTGATCCAGGCGGTCATGGCGGCGTGGTTGCGGCCGAGGCCCGATTCGTTGCCCAGGGACCAGAAGATAACGCACGGGTGGTTCTTGTCCCGCTCCACCATGCGCTGAGCGCGGTCCACGTAGGCCTTCTCCCAGTCCGGATTGTCGGAGAGGCCGTTCCAGGGATGCATGCCGTGGGTCTCGATGTCGGTCTCGTCGCAGACGTACAGGCCGTATTTGTCGCAGAGGGCGGTGAACCGGGGATCGTTGGGATAGTGGGAGGTGCGGACCATGTTGACGTTGTGGGCCTTCATGATCATGATGTCCCGCTTCATGTGCTCGAAGGGAGTGGCGTGGCCCAGCAGATGGTGGCTGTCGTGGCGGTTGACGCCCTTGGCCTTGACCTTCTTGCCGTTGATGAGGATGCACTTGTCGACGATCTCGATTTTCCGCGCGCCGATCGGAAGGGCGATATGCTCGGTTCCGCAGGCCAGATACAGGGTGTAGAGGTTCGGCTCCTCGTCGCTCCACAGCTTCGCGTTCTCGATTTCGGGGATTTCGACGCAGCCGTCTCCGTCCACGGTCAGCACGCCGGAGGACAGGGTCCTGCCGCAGGGGCAGTCCAGCTTCCACGCCACCTCGGCGCAGCCGGTCAGGGACAGCGCGGCGGTGAAGCGGGCGTTCTTATAGTCGTCGGAGAGCGCGGACTTCACGAAAATGTCCCGGATGTGGACGGGATCCCGGAACAGCAGGTAGACCTCGCGGAAGATGCCCGACATGCGCCACATGTCCTGGTCCTCCAGATACGTGCCGTCGGACCATTTCAGCACCAGCACCTTCAGGGTGTTCTTCCCCTCGTGGACCAGGCCGGTGACGTCGATCTCGGTGGACAGGTGGGAGACCTGGGAATAGGCGGCGAAGGTGTCGTTGACCCAGACGTAGAAGGCAGAGTCCACGCCCTCAAAGTTCAGGTACACCTTCTTCCCCTTCATGGCGGCGGGAATCGAGAAGTCCCGCACGTAGAGGGCGCAGGGGTTCTCGTCGGGCACATAGGGCGGATCCACGGGGATCGGATAGTTGACGTTGGTGTAGTTGGGCACGTCATAGCCGCGGCCCAGAGCCATCTGCCAGCTCATGGGGACGGTCATGCGGTCGAAGCCCTCCGTGGTGAAGCCCTCGCCGGAAATATCCCGGCAGCAGACGTCGTTCAGGGATTTGAAGAAGCGGAACGCCCATTCGCCGTCCAGGGACTTGAAGAAGGCGCTCTGCCCGCGGTTTTCGTTGGCCGCGTCCTTTTCGGACGGGAACGGCACGAAGTAGGCCCGGGGCTCCTCACACCCCACGTGGAGGGTCGAGGGATCGCAGTGGTAATCCGGAAGATGGAAAGGCATGATACATCTCCTTTGGGAGTTTATTTTTGCTGATTCGAGTATAGCACATGATCCGTTTTTTTGCAAGAGGTTTATCCTCCGCGGATCCGGAGCCTCCCGCGTGATTTTTCCGTCCGCCCCGAAATCGCCGGCTCAGGTTGACAAACGTCGGTGTATATGCTATACTGTGGTATCACGGTCCGGAGGGTCGGAACGCATCCGAACGCCCGGACCACGGTATGATATGGTGCCTTTATGAAGAACACTCCGCTGAACGCTCCCCGCTTCGCCCTCCGGAAGCCGTACCGGATCCTGCTCTGCGCGCTGGCAAACGCCGTCCTGCTGGTCTTCTGCTTCGTGGAGGGCGGTCAGTGGTACATGAACGGCTCCGCCATCGCCGACGCGCGGGAGAATCAGGTCTACCTCTGCACCCTCAGCCCGCGCCGGGATCCTCAGCCGGAGAGCGGCGGATCCGTGATGGAGAACCGCGTCGTCTCGGAGGAGGCCCTGGAGTATCTGAGAAGCTCTCCCTTTGTCCGGGAGCTCCATACGGTGCGCGGACACTCCGGACGGCTGTCCTCGGGACGGTGGATGCCCACGGACGGGTATCCCATGGACGCGAACCAGGTCTTTCTCTTCGTGGGCCGGGTCGCCTCGAAGAACGAGGTCCTGCACACCGACCGCGGACAGGAAACGGGCGAGATCCGTCTGACGCTCCAGCCCCTCTGCGTGTGCGCCGGATACGAAAAGCACCTGACCATTCCGCCCACCGAGGCGTCCGGCATTCCGATCCTCAGCATCCCGGATCAGGTGCGGTACCGCTTTGATGCCGAAACCGGGGAGCTCGCGGTGGATGAGCGGATCCCGGCCGAGGACCCGGGGCTGGAGGAGGGAGGCCGGTATCTCCTCGCCTGCACCGGAGCCGGCACCGCCGTGAATCCTCTGTTTCTCTACTTCTTCACGGGTCCGGACGGGGAGGAGCTGCCCGCCGTCTGGCCGGAGAAGCCGGGGGACGAGGCCCTCTCCAACCGGGAATTCGGCGAGAAGGTCATCCGGGAGGAGGGGCTCTCCGCCATCGCCGCCTCCCTGGACAACGCCGCTGCCCTCGTGACCGTACAGGAGATCGACGCCGTGGACACCCTGCCCGTCCGACAGAAGGAGCTGATGCGGGTTCTGACCGGCCGGGAGCTGACCCGGGACGACATCGGGAAGAACGTCTGCCTGCTCCATGTGTCCGACGCGGCGAGCCAAGGCCTCCGGGTGGGCATGACCCTCCCCCTGTCCCTCTCCGACCGGGTTTACAGCCAGGACCTCCACTGCCGGGGCGTCCCTCTGCCGGGGGATACGGAGCTCCTCGGCTACGGGCCGGAGGAGGAATACGAGGTGGTGGGGATCTTCACCTACACGGAACAGCCCGTCTCCTGGGACGACGCGGACTTCGGCTACGCCATGGAGTTCCTCTCCTCCTACCGCTATCCGAAAGGGACCGTGTTCATTCCTACGCGGAAGGACGACGGCGCCTCATCCTCCCTTCTGCCTACGGTGTGGGATTTCAGCTTCAACGTCCACAAGGACCTCTGCGGCGCTTTCGTGAAGGAAGCCGAGGGACCGCTCATGGACATGGGATACGAGCTGAACGTCCTGGCTGCCAACTACGCGGACGTGGAGGAACAGCTGAGGGAGCTGGAGAAAAACGGCGCGGGCAGCGTGACCGTGGGACTGTTGGGACTGGCGGCGGGACTGGCGGTCAGCATCGCGCTCCCCCTGTTGTTCTGGCGGAGAGATTACGCCGTGGAGCGCAGACTGGGCGCGGGGGTGCGTGAGGCAAGGGGCGTCTACCGGAGCGCGTGGTTCATGACGGCCTGCATCTCCCTTCCTCTCTCTGCCGCCGGACTTCTGGCTCTGAGCCTGGCGTCCGACACGCTGTTCCCCTCCGTGCTGAGATCGGCCAAGGCCGTGGGGATCATGACCCTGGCCGCCGCCGCGGAGCTCCTTGTGCTGCTGCTGTCCGTCCTGCTCCTGTCGTTTCTGCGCGACCGGAAGCAGTTCCGGGGGTGAAGGGAGACTGCCATGATGAAAAACGCGTTTCTTCCCTTTGTGCGCCGGAGGAGGATCTGGGCGGCCGCCATGGGAGCCCTGCTTGTGTTCCTGCTCTCGGGCACCCTCCTGTCCCGCGCCGTGAGCGAGTCACGGGAGCAGCTGAACCGGGCCTACGACGAGATGGAGATCGAATTCCGCCTGGGTCCCGGCCGCAGGAGATTCGGGAACACCTTCTCCCTGACCCTGTATCAGCTGAGAGAGCTGGTGACGGCGGATTGGATGGAGGATCTGAACGCCCGCTACGAGATGACGCAGACCATCTATCTCAACGGCCCGCCGCCGGACTATCCCATCATCCCCAAAACCGTCGATTTCGTCTGGGTTTCCGATCCGGCGGCGGTGTACGGGAATCCCACGTCCGGGGAATACGGGGACGGGCTGTATCTCTCCCCCTCCCTGCGGGACGAATTCGGGATCCGGCTGTACGACAACGTCCCGATCACCTGGAACGTCGTCAGCCGGAGCGCCATGAACGAAGGGCAGTACTGGCGGAAATACACGGTCCTCTGCGCCGTCAGCCCGGAGATCCCGGACAACACCATGGTCTTTTCCTGGGAATCCTTCGACCGGTACATGAGGGACCGCCCGGACCTGAAGGCCAATCTGTTCTTCGGCGAGATGACCTTCCGGGTGAAGAAGGAGTGCCGGCGGGACATCCGGGACATCGCCGATTTCGTCCAGAGAACCGTCAACAACACCGACCATCCCGCCAACCGGAACCGGGACGTGGCGGTCTACTACAACGAGGCGGAAATCGACGCCGTCATGGCCCCTCTGGAGGACAAGCAGGCGTCGGCCCTGTTCTTCGAGAAGCTGTTCCGCATCCTCCTGCCCGCCGCAGCGCATGTTCTCGAGACTGCCGCCGCCCTGTCCCTGGCCAACGAATGCGGAGGCAGAAGGCTTCTGGGAGAGAGCGCCCCTCGGGTCTTCGTCTCCCTCTGGACGCCCGCCGCCGTCCTGCTGAGCGGATGCTATCTCCTGATCCTGCCGGTGCTCGGCGCGCTGGGGCTTCTGAGAGACCTCTCCCCCGGCCCGTTTCTCCTGAACTGGGCGGCCTCCCTCTGCCTGACCGCCCTGACCCTGGCCCTGCTCTGCATTCTCAATCCTCTGACCGTCTTAAAGGAGCGCAGCGATGAACTCTGACAACGGATCCGTCACCCTCTCCCTGGACCGCGTGTCCTTCCGCTATCCCCGCGGACGGCGGATGATCCTCAAGGACATATCCGAAGCCTTTGTCTCCGGCCGTCTCTATACCCTGGAAGGGGAGAGCGGCGCGGGCAAGAGCACTCTTCTGACCCTGCTGGCCGGACTGGCGGTCCCCACCTCCGGCCGGATTCTTCTGAACGGCGGCGACATCCGTTCCTTCGGGAAAAACGGGGAGGAAGGACGCGCCACTCCCCGCTCCGTCACCGGCCTGACCCTCTACCGCCGGACCGTCGCCGCCATGATCCCCCAGGCCAATCTGCTCTTCGACGGCCGCACGGTGCTGGAAAACGTCCTGTATCCCATGCAGATGAAGAAAATCGATCCGGCGGAGGCGATGGAGCGGGCCCGGGGGTATCTGGCCGACGTGAAGCTGCCCGAGGAACTGTACGACCGCTTCCCCGGGGAATGCTCCGGCGGTGAACAGAAACGGGTGGCCTTCGCCCGCGCCATGGCTCTGGACAATCCCGTGATCCTGGCGGACGAGCCCACCGCCAATCTGGACAAGGGCACCTCCGCCATCGTCTCGGAGATCCTCCGGATGCTGGCCCATGACCGAGGTAGGCTGGTACTGGCCGTCACCCACGAGGACGCCATTCCCTCCCTGGCCGATGAACGCCTCTTCCTGCGGGGCGGCACGGCGGAGCGGGAGTGAGGATTTCTCCGCCCACGCGCGATTTTTTCGATTTTCCCCTTGACAAAACCGCGGCGATGCTGTATAATATCGCATGTACGGCGACATAGCCAAGCGGTAAGGCAGAGGTCTGCAAAACCTTTATTCTCCAGTTCGATTCTGGATGTCGCCTTCTCCCCGGTTCGGAAGAATCGGGGCTTTCTTTTTCCCCGGACTCCTGCGCGGAGACTGTTTCAGGGCTTTGACCGCGCCGATTCTCACATTTTCGGACTGTTTTTTCACTTTTTGGGCCTATTGACTTGCATTCCGGGGAAAACTGTGGTACAATACGTTCAGAATTAACTCTTCCGGGAGGATACCATGGCTATTTTCATCGTCAAGCAGACCGCCACCGGCTTCAAGTTCGATCTCAAGACCGACAACGGCGTCATCGCGACCTCCGAGGTGTATAACTCCGAAGCCGCCTGCAAGAAGGGCGTGGACAGCGCGAAGAACAGCTCCGTCGGCGAAATTGAGAACCAGACCGTCGAGGGCTATGAGATCAAGAAGCACCCGAAGTTCGAGGTGTACGAGGACATGGGAGGCGCGTTCCGCTATCGCCTGAAGGCCGTCAACGGACAGATTGTCGCCACCTGCGGCACCCTCTCCTACAAGACCGCGGCCGAGGCTCTGGCCGTAGCCGAGGAAGTCAAGGCAACCGCCGCCGCCGCCAAGGTGCAGACGCTTCTGACCGAATGATCGTCCCGGACCGCCGGGAATCGCAAAAGGGATCGCGGACCCCGCGGTCTCTTTTTTACACATCGCCTCCCGTTCTCTATATTATCCTTATCAATCAGATCGGAGCATCACATTCATGTGTCTGAACAATTCCACTCCGCCCTGCCGCACTCCCGTCATGGAATCCTCGCCGGGAACCCTCGCCGATGACCTGGAACGCTTCGGACGCAGGATCCTTGTGCTGTACGGATCCTCCCTGTCCGCCGATGTCCGCGGCCTGCTCCGGGGTGAGAACCGCGACTTCCGGCTGTTCGAAATGTCAGGAGCAGAGCCCTCCCCCTTGGACGAATCCGTCGACATCGGCGCGTCCATCTGCCGCCAGGAGAGAATCGACGTTCTGCTGGCCGTGGGAAGTCCCTGCGCCCTGGAATTCGCCGTCCGCGTGGCCGAACGGTTCCGCGAAAAGGATCCCTCCGGCCGAGGCGTGGACATTGTGCATCTGGCAATCCCGCAGGATTCGTGACAATTTCGGACGGTCATTGACAAAATTTTGCAGTATCCGCGCCGGAGTTCACCCCCGCATGTGCGGATAACGCGGTCCTTCTTGTTTTTTCCTTTCTTTCATGCTATAATGAAATTATCATTTCAGACCCCAAGAAAAGGAAATTGCCATGACCCGTACCGCAGAAGAAGATCTCCGGCTTGATAATCAGCTTTGTTTTCCTCTCTACGCCGCATCCCGGGAAGTCATCAAACAGTATCACTCCCTCCTCGCCTCTCTGAACCTCACGTATACCCAGTATCTCGTCATGCTGGTGCTGTGGGAGAAGGCCCCCGTCAGTGAAAAGGAAATGGGCGTGAAGCTTCATCTCGACAGCGGTACCCTGACTCCCGTCCTGAAGAGCCTGGAGGCGAAGGGCTATATCATCCGGACCCGCTCCAAGGAGGACGAGCGCGTGGTGTGCGTCCTTCTCACCGACGAGGGAGCCGCCCTGAAGAAGCGCGCCGGAGACGTCCCCTCCCAGATCGGTGCCTGCATCCCGCTCACCGATGAGGAAGCCGTCACCCTCCATACCCTGCTCTATAAGATCCTCGAAAACGAGGGTAAATAATAATCTGGCCATCCCGCACGGGGAAGCTCCGCAACCCGGAATTTCCCCGTTTTTTTGTGAAATCCCTTGACAAACGGCCCCGTGGGTGCTATAATAATCAGGCATTCAACCGGGTGAAAACGATGTGAATCCACGCTGGTGTGGCTCAATGGCAGAGCAGCTGATTTGTAATCAGCAGGTTGTTGGTTCGACTCCGATCACCAGCTTGAAAGCAGTTTCGGCTGAAGCCGGACTGCTCTATGGGGGAATTCCCGAGTGGCCAAAGGGGACAGACTGTAAATCTGCTGGCACCGCCTTCGGTGGTTCGAATCCACCTTCCCCCATCAAATAAAAACAGA
>CACYWX010000140.1 GCA_902778205.1 uncultured Ruminococcus sp.
GTTATGGGGGACGCCGTGGAGCCCCTCGATTCCTTCGACGCGGAGCACAAGGGGGATCCGGATTTCACGGCGGACGACCTGATCAAGGCGTATGAAAGCGGAATTCAGGGCCTGCCGGAGTTTACCGGGCCGTAAGGGGGACAAAACGAAATAAAGGTTACCTGCCACGAAGGGGGGGAAAACTGCAATGAAGACCATGCTGCTGTGGCTGCTGCCGTTCTTCGCGGTTCTGCAGTCTGTCACCGGAAACGCGCCGCTGCCCTGGGCCAAAGAGCCGGCTCAGGAACTCACTGAGGCTGCGGAGGAAACAGAGGGGATGCCGAAGGCGGAGTCAACGGCCGATCCGGCCATTGCCGACGAAGGTGAAGCGCCCGCCGAACAAGCCCCCGAAAGGCTGGGATTTGAGACCGGCAACATCGGGAGCGGCGAGCGGGCCCGGATCTGCGCGGACGAGGACGGAAACGTCTACTTCGGCGATGGCTGGGGCCCCGGCCTCTGGAAGAGAACGCCGGACGGAGCGTGTGTGAAGCTGAACGACGACAACATCCGCCTGCTGAACGAGCTGGACGGATGGCTGTACTATGCTGCACTGGACAATGGCTCCGCGTCCGTTGTGCGTCTGCGGACGGACGGCTCGGAGCGGGAGGTCCTCGCGGAGCACAGTGATATCGATCATTTGATCGCGGCGGAGAGCGGCCTGTATTACGAAGCGTACGACCTGAACGTCCCGTCGGTCATCGTCCGGCTTCCCCTCGAAGGCGGGGAGGAGATTCCCCTCTGGGAAAACGGTCCGGAGCGGGGCTGGGGGATCATCTGCACCTATTGGGACCGTACCCTGTACGTGGGCAGCCTTGACGCGCTGTACGCCGTATCCGTCCCGGACGGGAAAATCGAAAAGGTGCTGGACGAGGGTATCGCCTATGCCGCCGCGGACGAAGAGGGCCTGTTCCTCGTACGGCTGGAGGACCGGCAGTCCCGCTTCATCGACCGGAAGACCGGCGAGGAGACAACCGGACGTCAGCTCTGGGTCACCTTCCACTATTCGCACGGCTTCCTGTACCGGTACGACTACGCCCCGGGGAACACGCGGATCGTGCTGAAGAAGGTCGATGTCCGGACGGGGGAGGAGGAGACGATCCTTCAGCTCTCCGACAAACTCTTTACCCCGGACGGGCAGGAGACGGAAGCGCCCTTCTCCGCGGCGACCATCAGCGGCAGCTTTCCGGAGGGCTTCGACACGGAGCCGTACCGGGAGCCGGACGGAGCGCTCACCCTCCGCATGGAGTGGATCGACAGTGTTTACACCGTCGGCGGGCGAATCGTGTGTTTCGGCCGACTGCGCGAGGCCGCGGAGAAGAAGGGATACGAAAGCTGTTATTTCGCCATCGGACCGGACGGCGGCCCGGAGTACTGGGGCTGATTCCTCCGGGATATACAAAAAGCGGTAAGTCTTATCGACCTGCCGCTTTTGCGTTTGATCCGGGAATCTTATTTCTTCAGCTTGTTGACGATTTCCTCGGTGTCGGAGGCGATCATCAGCTCTTCGTTGGTGGGCAGGACGTAGACCTTGACCTTGCTGTCGGGCGTGGAGAGCTCCACGGTGTTGGGCTGGTGGTGGGTCTTGGCGTTGAGCTCGCGGTCGATCTTGATGCCGTAGTATTCCATGTCGGCGCAGGCGCGGTCTCTCAGCTCGGGGTTGTTCTCGCCCATGCCGGCGGTCCAAACCACGGCGTCCAGGCCGTTCATGGCGGCGGCGTAGGAGCCGATGTACTTCTTGCACTGGTAGGCCAGGGTGGAGGCGGCAATGTACGCTCTCTCGTTGCCCTCCAGGATGGCGGCCTCGATGTCGCGGGAGTCGGAGGAAATGCCGGAGATGCCGAGGAAGCCGCACTTCTTGTTCATGTACTCGCTCATTTCGGCGGGCGTGAAGCCTTCCTTCTCCATGATGTAGGGAACGATGGCCGGGTCGATGGAGCCGCAGCGGGTACCCATGATCACGCCATCCAGGGGAGTGAAGCCCATGGAGGTGTCGATGCACTTGCCGCCCTTCACTGCGGAGATGGACGCGCCGTTGCCGATGTGGCAGGTGACGATCTTGGTCTCCTCGAGGGGCTTGTCCAGAAGCTTCGCCATTTCGCGGGCCACGAACCGGTGGGAGGTGCCGTGGGCTCCGTAGCGGCGGATGTGGTACTTCTCGTACATATCCCAGGAGATACCGTACATGTAGGCCTGCGGAGGCATGGTCTGATGGAACGCGGTGTCGAACACGAGGACCTGCGGCTTGTCAGGCATGACGGCCAGACAGCCCTTGATCCCCATGATGTGGGGACCGGTGTGCAGGGGCGCGAAGTCGCGGCAGAGCTCCAGCTTGGCCAGAACCTCGTCGTCGAGCAGCACGGACTCGAAGAAGTAGGGACCGCCGTGCACGATACGGTGGCCGACGCCCTCGATTTCGTTCATGTCGGAGATGACGCCGAGCTCGGGATCGGTCAGGTACTTGATGACGACCTCGGTGGCCACGGCGTGGTCCTTCATCGGGATCTCGACCTTGTGCTTTTCGCCGTTTTCACCCTTGCGGTGCTCGATGCGGCCGTCGATGCCGATGCGCTCGCAGATGCCCTTGGCGAGGACGGACTCGGTGGCGGTATCGAAAAGCTGGTACTTCAGGGAAGAAGAACCGGCGTTCACAACCAGAACTTTCATAGGGGAATTTCCTCCGAAAACAAAAAATAATTGACAGTTCAAAAAAGTCCGGCTATAATTATACCCGAAGCGGACGTAAAAAACAAGAACTTTAAATCACTTTGTAGGATGAAATAAAAAATGCGGAACGCGACTGCGGTTATTTGTGAATTCAATCCAATCCACCGGGGCCACCGGCATCTGCTGAAGCTGGCCGGAGCGGGCGGGGAACGGGTGCTCTGCGTCATGAGCGGCCACTTTACACAGCGCGGGATCCCGGCTCTGTTCGACAAATACGCCCGGGCGGAGGCGGCGGTCCGGTGCGGCGCGGATCTGGTGGTGGAGCTTCCCTGGCCCTGGTGCTCCTCGGGAGCCGAGGATTTCGCCCGGGGCGGATGCGCCGTGGCGGCGGGCATGGGCGCGGACAGCCTGACCTTCGGCTCGGAGACGGCGGATGTGGAGATGCTGACCCGGGGCGCGGACGTCCGGGGCTCCTCCGACTATGCCGAGCGGATCCGGGCGGCGGAGAGGACCTTCCGGGACGGGGGCGGCGGCGTCCTGTTCGAGCGGGTCATGGGGGAGCTCGGCGTGGTCCCCGGCGGAGGAAACGACCGGCTTGGCATCGAATACATCCGGTTCGGACGGGCGGCAGGGATCGGCTCCTTTCGACCGGTGCGGCGCGCGGAGGGCTTTCCCTCGGCGGCGGAGCTGAGGCGGATCTTCCGTCAGGGCGGCATGGAGGCCCTGCTGCCCCTTTTGGCGGAGGAGGGAGTCCCGCCTCTGACCCGGGCCGTCCTGTGCCGGGAGGAGGAGTATGAGCGGATGCTGTTCGCCCATGCGCGGCTCTCCCTTCCGCTCCTGATCGATACGGATCCCGGCGGGGAGGGGAATGAGCTTCTGCGTTATGCCGCGCGGGTGGCCGAGGACTGCCCCGACGCCGGAGCCTTCATGGAGCGCCTGCCCACGAAGAAGTACACCGCGTCCAGACTCCGGCGGGAGCTGCTCCGGTCCGCTGTGGGCGCGGGCGAGTCCGGGGAGGCTCCTCGGTTCACGGTCCTTTTGGCGGCGGGCGAGCGGGGCAGGGAATGGCTCTCGGAGCGGCGGCGGGAGGGCGGGATCCCGGTGATCGTGAAGCCCGCCGATACCTCCTCCCTGGACGAGACGGGAGCGCGCCAGTACGCCGTTCACCGCCGGGCCGACGAGGTGTACGCCTTTCTCACGGGCCGGGAGGCGGGATTCTGGATGAAGCAGTCCCCCCGGATGCTGTGATCCGATTGTGAACGGTTTGTAAAACCCGGCTTTTTTCGTCGATCCCTCTTGACAGGGCCGGTTTATTGTGATAAACTCAGAGTACGATAGGTCTATCACAATAAACTACTGTCCGGAGGGATTTTGTCATGGAAAGAAGACGACTGGCCGAGAGCGATTTCCGCTTTATGAGCGTGGTGTGGACCCACGAGCCCGTGAGCTCCATGAGGCTGGTGGAGCTGTGCCTGGAGGAGCTGGGCTGGAAGAAGTCCACTACCTTCACCATGCTCAGGAAAATGATCGAAAAGGGGTATCTGAAAAACGAAGACTCCGCCGTCACCTCCCTGGTGTCCCGGGAAGAGGTCCAGGCGGAGCAGAGCGAGCTGTTTGTGGAGCAGACCTTCGCCGGTTCCCTGCCGGGGTTCCTCGTGGCCTTTCTCGGCGGGAAAACCATTTCCGCAAAGGAAGCGGAAGAGCTGCGGAGGCTGATCGACGAGCACAGGGAGGAATGACATGGCCGCCCTGTTTGAAACCGTTCTGCACATGAGTCTGACCGCGTCCGTGGTGATCGCGGCGGTGCTCTTTGTCCGGCTCCTGCTCCGGCGCGCGCCGAAGAAGATCTCCTACGCGCTGTGGTCGGCGGCGGGCTTCCGGCTTCTGTGTCCGGTGTCCTTCCGGGCGGTGTTCAGCCTGTTCCGGATCCTGCCCGGGGAGGCGGAGATTCTGAATCAGCCCGCCGGGATCCCCGAGCCCGCGGGACTTCCCCTGACCCCGGACATTCCGGCGGTCCCCTATGTGTACGTTCCGCCCTATACGGCCTCTGCTGACGGCGCGTCCCGGGCGGCGGAGCAGGTCCTGATCCCGTCGGCGGAGTCAACCGTATCCGCGCCCGTGGATCTGTGGGCGGCGTTTCTGAAGATCGGCTCCGTGCTGTGGCTCTGCGGCGCGGCGGTCATGCTCCTCTGCGCGGCGGTGAGCTATGTCCGGCTGAAGCGGCATCTGCGGACCGCCGTGAAGGTGGAGGACGGCGTATTCCGGGCGGAGGGGATCCGCTCTCCCTTCCTTCTGGGCTGGTTCCGGCCGAGGATCTACGTGCCCGCGGGACTGGAGCCGGACACCCTCGGGTACGTGCTGTGCCACGAGCGGATCCATCTGAAACGCGGCGACAATTTCTGGAAGACCCTGGCCTTCGCCGCCCTGTGCCTCCACTGGTTCAATCCCCTGGTGTGGCTGGCCTTCCGGCTCATGACGAGGGATATGGAGATGAGCTGCGACGAGCGGGTGCTGGCGGAGAACGGGAAGATCACCCGGGCATACAGCATGTCCCTGTTGTCCTTTGCCGTGAACCGCCGCCTGCCCTCCCCCTCTCCCCTGGCGTTTGGCGAAGGGGACGTGAAGAAGCGCATCCGGAATATCCTGAGCTGGAAAAAGCCCAGGATCTGGGTGACGGCGCTGTCCGCTCTTGTCTGTCTGGCCGTGGTGGCCGCCTGTACCGCCGATCCCAAGGACCCGCGGGAGGAGACCTTCGAGGCGGAGACGGAGATCAACGGCGGAACGACAGCGGAAACGGCTGTGACGAAGGAGAGCGAACCCGAAAAGACGGATTCCGACGAGCCGGTATCAGGCGAACAGGACACCGTCGTGCCCCGGCCATGGCTCTACGTCTCCGGGACCCGCCCGGTCTCCATGGCGGTGAAGGAGAATGTCGGGGCGCTCATTTCCGAGCGCCAGCGGGAACTGGACGAGCTTGAGGCTGCGGTCATGGCGGTCCCCGGCTGGACGGAAAGGGACGATGAATCCGCCGGTCTGGTCCTGCACTACCGGACGGGGGAACTGGAATGCGTCTATTCCATCCTCCGGGGCGACGGCCATGTGACGGGGGACATCACCACCGTGCCCGGCCATGACTACACCTCGGTCCCCCGCATCAAGGCCAACGTCACCCTGAAAACCGGAGCGGCGGAGGCGGAGTGGACCTGGGGCTTTGAGACCGCGACCCTGAGAATGGATTTGCCGTCCCTGTGGATGAGCAGGGCTTACCTCGATCCGGAGACCGACGGGGACGTTCAGACCCTCGACTTCTTCGGTTCCAGCCGTCCGGACACGGAGGCCGCGAGGATCTTCACCCTGACTCTGGTGCCCGTGGACGGTCCCGAGCCGACGGATCCCGGCGCGATTCAGCCCGATCCGGCGCGCGGGGAGCGACTGGCGGTGCTGCGCATGTACGAAGGCTTCTTCCAGCTCTATCTGACCATGGGCGAGGAGCCGCCGGAGAAAGGCGCGGAGGAATGGGCGCGGATGCGGGACGAGGTTCCCGGGATCCTCACCACCATGCGCTTCCGTTCCGGCGCGGTGACGACCGTGTGGTATAACGAAGCGTACTTCTCCCCGGACGAGGACGCCCTCAGCGCCATGGAGAAGATCCGGGAGCGGAACGACCTCTGCGACATGGAGGAGGCGGACCGCTGTCTGGATAATCTGCGGCAGGCCTTTGAAAAGCTCCTTGCCGAAGGGGATCCGAACCGTATCCGCTGGGACGATCCTGCCTACGCTTCCCTCTTGGACCGCGCGGGGTACGGCTACCGTCCGTTCACGCCGAAGGAGGACGCGGGGTACGACGATTGGTGGGCCGATCCGGCCGACAACCTGCGGGAGGATCCGACCGGGGACACTCCCGAATCCCTCTGGGCTTCGGTGAAAAACGATTCCGGCGAAGGCTCCTTCTCCGAAAAGCCCGGCATCTGGCCCGCGAAAACCTTCACCGTCGCCATGGAACCGGGCTGGAACACGGTTTCCGGCAATGCGGAATATCTCCTTGGCGCGATCCTTTCGACGCCGGAGAACGAGCCGGTACTGGCCTCCAACGACGGCACGGTGATCCGATGCGACCGGCACGACGCCTACGGGTACTATGTTCTGGTGGATCACGGCGGGGGCGTCTCTACCCTGTACGGAAACCTCTCTCCGGACGGCATCGCCGCTGTTGGAACCGCGCTGAAGCAGGGGGACGCACTCGGATACGCCGGTCCGGAGTGCGACCTCTACTGTATCCCGATGCCTCTCGGCGGGAACCTCATTTTCGAGGTGCGCTGTGACGGGGCGGTCCTTGATCCCCGGGACGTCATCGACCGGTGGGAGGACTCCCGGGATCGGCTCGGGGAGATTGCGGATACCAGCGCCCTGAGTCGTGAGACCTTCGAGGATCAGCTGAGGCGGAAGAAGGCGGAGGAATACTTCCGTCAGACCGAGGAAGCCGAACGGCAGAGACTGCGGCAGATGGCCGAGGAGCAGATCCGGCTGGCGGAGGAGGAGCAGATCCGCCGGGCCGAGGAGGAAGCCCGCCGCCAGGCTGAGGAAGCGGAGCGCCGGAATCAGCAGGAGGAGAAAGAAGCGGCGCTCCGGGAGCTGCGGGAGGCGAGAGAAACGGCCCTCCGGGAACTGCGGCGGGAAACCCTCCGGCGCGTGGATCAGGCGGAGAGCGGGCTTGTCCGGGCCGAGGAGCTGCTGAATCAGGCCCGGGCGCGTCAGGCCGAAGCTGAAAACCTGCGGAGCGCCGCCGATGAAGCCTACGAAGCCGCGGCCGCGGACAAAGACCTGACCGGGGATCAGCGGTCCGTGACCCTGTCGGAGCTGGATGCGCAGAGAAGATCGTATCAGGCTCTGTGCGAGCTGTCCGCCGAAGAGGTCCGGCAGGTGGAGGAGGCCCTGGAAAACGCCCGCGCGGAGTACCGGGACGCGATGCTGGAGGACTACGCGGCGAATCACCTGGCCCCGGACAGCGAACCGTAAACAAAAAGGCTGTCGCATGAACTCCTGAAAAATGGAGAAATGCG
>CACYWX010000141.1 GCA_902778205.1 uncultured Ruminococcus sp.
AAGGGCGGCACCAACGACGCCTCCGCCGAGCTGGTGGGCGAGGTCCGGAAGATCTTCGACGAGGCTGGCGTCGTCTGGCAGACCGCGGAGCTTGGCCGGGTGGATCAGGGCGGCGGCGGCACTGTGGCCATGTACATCGCCGACCACAACATCGAGACCGTGGACATCGGCGTCCCGGTGCTGTCCATGCACGCTCCCTTCGAGCTGATTTCCAAGGCCGACCTGTACGAAGCGCACCGCGCCTTCGCCGCCTTCTGCAGATAAGCCCCGACTGAACGATATACAGCGATATTCCGGTATGGTCTCCCTTACCGGAGTATCGTTTTCATGCGATTATGAAAGAATGCCTTGAAATTCTGGAAAAAACCGGTGTCGTCCCGGTGGTGACCCTGGACCGGGCTGAGGATGCTCCCCGTCTTGCGGCGGCTCTCCGGGCGGGAGGACTGTCTGCCGCGGAAATCACCTTCCGGACGGATGCGGCGGCGGAGTCCATCGCGCGGATCCGGGAGCGGGAGCCGGAGGTCTTTGTGGGAGCGGGTACCGTCCTGACAAAGGAGGCCGTCCGGGAGGCCCTGTCGGCGGGCGCGCGGTTCATCGTGGCTCCGGGCTTCAATCCCGCGGTGGCGGAGGCGGCGCTTGAGGCCGGGATCCCCTATATCCCGGGGGTCATGACGCCCACGGAGATCGAAGCCGCCATGGCCCTCGGGCTGAGCGCGCTGAAATTCTTCCCGGCGGAGGCGGCGGGCGGCGTTTCCATGCTGAAGGCCCTCTCCGCGCCGTATCGTTCGATCCGCTTCATGCCCACGGGCGGGATCACTCCGGAGAACCTCCCGGCCTATCAGTCCTTGCCCTCCGTGTTCTGCTGCGGCGGGAGCTTCGTGGCGGACCGGAAAAGGATCGCGGCGGGAGATTTCGACGGGATCACCCGGACCGCGCGGGAAACGGCGGATCTGGTGAAACGGATCCGGGGAGGAGACCATGTTTGATCGGCTGAGCGAAGCGGAAAAGCGGTTCTCCCGCATCGACGAGGAGTTGTCCGATCCCGGTACCCTGCGGGACATCGACCGGTATACGGCCCTCATGAAGGAGCGCGCCTCCCTCTCTCCCGTGATCGAAAAGTTCCGGGAGTACCGAAAGGCGGTATCCGACGGGGAAGAGGCGCGCCTGCTGCTGGATACCGAGCGGGACCCGGACCTGCTGGACATGGCGTCGGAGGAGCTCCGGGACGCAAAGGAGCGGGAGGAGCGGTGCGAGCGGGAACTGAAGCTCCTGCTTCTGCCGAAGGATCCCCTGGACGAGAAGAACGTGGTGGTGGAGATCCGGGCCGGAGCCGGCGGGGAAGAGGCCGCGCTGTTCGCCGGAGTGCTGTACCGGATGTACGTCATGTATGCGGACGCCAGCCGCTATAAAACCGAGCTGATCAGTTCCAACGAGACGGAGCTGGGCGGCTACCGGGAGATCACCTTCCTTGTGACGGGGAGCGGCGCGTATTCCCGCTTCAAATACGAGAGCGGCGTCCATCGGGTCCAGCGGGTGCCGGTGACGGAGTCCTCCGGCCGGATCCAGACCTCCACCGCCACCGTGGCCGTTCTGCCCGAGGCGGAGGACGTGGAGGTGGAGATCGATCCCGGGGATCTGGAGATCGAGACCATCAAATCCAGCGGAGCCGGCGGTCAGCACGTGAACAAGACGGAGTCCGCCATCCGCCTTCTGCACAAGCCCACCGGCATCGTGGTGGAGTGCCAGGACGAGCGGAGCCAGTTCAAGAACCGCGACAAGGCCATGAAGATCCTGCGGGCCAAGCTCTTCGACCTGAAATCACGGGAGCAGAACGACAAGATCGCCAGCGAACGCCGCTCCCAGGTGGGGACCGGAGACCGGAGCGAGCGGATCCGGACCTACAATTTCCGGGAGAGCCGGGTGACGGACCACCGGATCGGCCTGACGGTCTATACCCTGGAGAGCTTCATCAACGGGGACATCGGCGGCATGATCGACGCCCTGGCCACGGCCGATACGGCTGAAAAGCTGAAAAACGGTGCCCTCTCCGACGCGGATTGACAAGGAGCGGCTTATGAAAACGGAATTTCTACGGATCACCGGCCGTCCGGAGGAGGACGACGAGGTGATCCGGCGCGCGGCGGAGGTCATCCGTCGGGGCGGGCTGGCGGCCATTCCCACGGAGACCGTGTACGGACTGGCGGGAAGCGCGCTTCTGCCGGATTCGGCGGCGAAGATCTACGCGGCCAAGGGCAGACCGGCGGACAACCCCCTGATCGTCCACGTGGCGTACCCGGAGGATACGTAGCGGATCGCCTTCACCAATCCCGTCTATTTCCGGCTGGCGGAGCGCTTCATGCCCGGTCCCCTGACGGTGATCCTGAAAAAGCGGGACTGCATCCCGGATACCGTCACCGCCGGAGGGGACACCGTCGCCGTCCGATGCCCGTCCCATCCCACGGCGCACCGCCTCATCGAGGTCTCCGGCCATCCCATCGCCGCTCCGTCCGCCAACCGGTCCGGGAGTCCGTCTCCCACCACGGCGGAGCATGTGCGGCAGGATCTGGACGGCCTCATCGATATGATCGTGGACGGCGGGCCCTGCTCCATCGGTCTGGAATCCACCGTGATCCGGCTGGACGGGGAGGACGCCTGCACCGTACTGCGCCCCGGAGCCGTCACCCCGGCCATGCTCGGGGAGATCGTTCCGAACGTCCAGGTGGCCGGAGCCGTGGTTCAGCCCGCCCTGGCCAACGGGGTCAGGCCGGAATCCCCCGGCATGAAGTACAAGCATTACGCGCCCCGGGCCGAGCTGATCCTGATAGACGCACCCCGGGAATGGTTTGTCGGTTATGTCCGGAGGAACCTCTCCGCGGATACGGGGGTCATGGTCCCGGACGAGGTGGCGGATTCCTTTCCCGGAGCGCTCCTCCTCTCCACCGGTCCCGACGGGGATGCTGAGGAATGGTCCCGGCGTCTCTTCTCCCTGCTGCGTCAGGCGGACGAGGCGGGGCTGAAACGGATCTATGCCGAGCTGCCTCCTCCCGAGGGGGATACGCTGGCCCTGTACAACCGGATCATCCGGGCCGCGGGATGCCGCGTTCTGACCCCGGACGGCTTCAAAAGCCTCTGAACGATCCACAACCACATCAATTCCACTGAAAGTCAAGCGGAGGAAACCATGTCTCTGATTACCGAAAGAATGAGCGCCTACGTGGCGGATATCCAGGACAGACTCGTGAAAATGGGACGTCCGAAGATCGCGGAAATGTTTCCGGCAACCTATCTGAACACCATCGAAACCACCGTCACGCCCGACGAGAACGGCGCGTTCGTCATCACCGGCGATATTCCGGCCATGTGGCTCCGGGATTCGTCCGCCCAGGTCCGCCATTATCTGCCCCTGACGAAGGAGGATCCCGAGATCCGCGCTCTGGTCAGCAGTCTGGTGAAGCGGCAGTCCCTCTGCATCCTGAACGACCCCTACGCCAACGCCTTCAACCGCACCGGCGAGCACATCACCCAGTGGCAGTTCCACGACGACACCGAATTCCGCAACCCCATGGCCTGGGAGCGGAAATATGAAGTGGACTCCCTGTGCTACCCAGTCAATCTGGCGTACCATTTCTGGAAGGCATCCGGCTCCTCCGCCCATCTGGACGAGACCTTCAAGTCCGCCTGCGCCGCGGTGCTGGACACCTTCGAGCGGGAACAGCACCACGCGGAGAACTCGAAGTACTACTTCCGCCGCACCAACTGCCCGCCGACGGACACCCTCTGCAACGACGGCAAGGGCAGTCCCGTGGCCTACACCGGCATGACCTGGTCCGGGTTCCGCCCCAGCGACGACAGCTGCACCTATCACTATCTGATCCCCTCCGAGATGTTCGCCTCCGTGATCCTGGGCTTCATGACGGAAATGGCGGAGACGGTCTGGCACGACGAAGGGTTCGCGGCGAGGGTCCGGAGGCTGAAGGGCGAGATCGACGGCGGCATCGAGAAGTACGCCGCGGTGGACGTTCCCGATTTCGGACGGATCTACGCTTACGAGGTGGACGGGCTGGGGAATACTCTCCTGATGGACGACGCCAACGTGCCGAGCCTTCTGTCCCTGCCGTATCTGGGCTGGTGCTCCCCCGAGGACGAGATCTATAAGAATACCCGCCGCTTCATCCTCTCGAAGCGCAACCCCTATTACTTCGAGGGAACCGCAGCGAAGGGCATCGGCTCTCCCCACACCCCCAAGGACTATATCTGGCACGTCTCCCTGGCCATGCAGGGGCTGACCTCCACCGATGACGCGGAGATCTCCTATCTGCTGGATCTGTTCGAGACCACCACGGCGGACCGCGGCCTCATGCACGAGGGCTTCCATAAGGACGATCCCGAGCACTTCACCCGGGCCTGGTTCGCGTGGGCCAATTCCATCTTCGCGGAGTTCGTCATCCACGCCGCGACCCGATAAACCCCATTATCAGAGGTAACCATGCCGAGAAAGAAGAAAGACGCGCCGGAGGTTCCCCAGACCGTGGCGGAGATCCGGGACCAGCAGATCACCGACACCATCGAAAAGAACTACATGCCCTACGCCATGAGCGTCATCGTGTCCCGGGCCATTCCGGAAATCGACGGGTTCAAGCCCTCCCACCGGAAGCTGCTCTACACGATGTACAAAATGGGCCTTCTGAATCCCTCCGCGCCCCGGACCAAATGCTCCAACGTCGTGGGCCAGACCATGCAGCTCAACCCCCACGGCGACGCGGCGATCTACGACACGCTGGTCCGCCTGACGCGGGACAACGAGACCCTTCTGCATCCGTTCGTCGACTCCAAGGGCGCGTTCGGCAAGCATTACAGCCGGGAAAACATGGCTCCCGCCGCGCCCCGTTATACCGAGGTGAAGCTGGATCCCTTCGCAGGGGAGCTGTTCAGCGGCATCGACAAGGATGCCGTGGACATGGTGCCCAACTACGACAACACCCAGACGGAGCCGGTGCTTCTGCCCACCACCTTCCCGAACATTCTGGTGTCCCCGAATCTGGGCATCGCGGTGGGCCTGGCCTCCCAGATCTGTTCCTTCAACCTGGCGGAGATCTGCGACGGCACCATCGCCCTTCTGAAGAACCCGAAGACCTCCGTGGAGAAGCTGCTGGACCTCATCAAGGCCCCCGATTTCGCGGGAGGCGGCTGCCTGATCTATGACCGGGACCAGATGCGCCAGATCTACGAGGCGGGGCAGGGCAGCTTCAAAATGCGGGCCCGATACCGCTTCGACAAACAGAACAGCCTGATCGAGATCCTGGAGATCCCCTATTCCACGGCGGTGGAGGTGATCATCAAGCGGATCGTCGACATGCTGAAGGAGGGGAAGTTCCGGGAGATCAGCGACATCCGGGACGAGATCGACCTGTCCGGCTTCAAGCTCACCATCGACGTGAAGCGCGGGACCGATCCGGATCTTCTGATGCAGAAGCTGTTCCAGCAGACGACTCTCGAGGATTCCTTCAGCTGCAACTTCACCGTCCTGATCAACGGCTCCCCGAGACAGCTGGGCGTGAAGGACATCCTGACCGAGTGGATCGCCTTCCGGATGGGATGCGTCCGCCGGGAGCTGAGCTTTGAACTTGGGAAGAAGAAGGAGAAGCTCCACCTGCTCAGAGGTCTCGGGAAGATCCTTCTGGACATTGACAAAGCCATCCGCATCGTCCGGGAGACCGCGAAGGAATCCGAGGTGGTGCCGCGGCTGATGGAGGGCTTTTCCATCGACGAGATCCAGGCGGAGTATATCGCCGAGATCCGCCTGCGCCACCTGAATCGAGAGTATATCCTGGACCGGATAAAGGAGATCGAGAGCCTCCAGAAGGAGATCGCCGACCTCGAGGCCATCATCGCGGACGACGTCAAGGTCCGGGAGCTCATCGCCAGACAGCTCGCCGCCATCAAGAAGAAGTTCGGCCAGCCCCGGAAAACGGAGATCATCACCCTGGAGGACGAGCCGGAGCTTCCCGCCGACGAGGGACCCGAGAGCTTCCCGGTGTACGTGGTCCTCACCAAGGAGGGCTACTTCAAGAAGATCACCCGCCAGTCCCTCATGCGGGCGGACGAGCAGAAGCTGAAGGACGGCGACGAGATCGTCAGCGCGGAGGACACCGACAACATCTCCGAGCTGCTGTTCTTCACCGACCGCGCCCAGTGCTACAAAGCCAAAACCGCCGACTTCGACGCGGTCAAGGCCTCCGCTCTGGGGGACTTCGTGGCGGCGAAGCTGAGCTTCGAGGAAAACGAGCACACGGTCATGATGAAGGCGCTGACCGAATTCCGACCGGGGGACCACTTCATCTTCCTGTTCGAGAACGGCAAGGGCGTGAAGATCCCGGCCACCGCCTACGAGACCAAGACCAACCGGAAGAAGCTGACCGGGGCCTTCTCGGACGCCTCTCCCATCGCGGCGGTGCTGTTCGAGCCGGAGGGGACCTCCTTCGACATCCTTATCCGGAACAGCGTGGACCGGGGGATCCTGATCTCCTCCGCCCTGATCCCCGAAAAGACCACCCGGACCTCCTCCGGCGTGATCCTCTTCAATATGAAGGACGGGATCCGCGTCACCTCCGTCCTCTCCGGCGAGGCCGCGGGGAGTGAGGTTTACGCCAAATGCCGCAAGAACAAGATCCCGGCCACGGGCGTTTCGGTCCCGGAGCAGCTGTCCATGGAGTGAGTCCGGCTTCCAGAATGATCCAATAAAGAAAACGGAATGTAAATTTTGCATCTTCTTCCCGGAGAAGTCTTGAAAAATGCCGGATTGTCGTGTATAATCAGAACAACGCTTATCCGGACCGTTGAAAGGCATCCGCGCTTATGAAGAAAAAAACGCTGACCGCGGCCGCGCTGGTTTCCGCCCTTGTCCTGTCGGGAGGAGCCATCGCCCACGCCGCGGCGTATGACAGCTCCGTCGATCCCATCGTCACCCTCAGCTACCTGACCAATCAGTTCAAGAACGAGATTCTGGCCGAGGTGGACAAGAGGATCGAATCCATCACCGGTTCGCTGGAGGCATACCGCCTGGAGCGGGAAAACAGTCCCCAGCCCGCCGTGACGCCGGTTCAGGAGCAGACCCCGGCGGCCTCCGCCCTCTTCGAGGTGGTGGAGCTGGGCTACGGGGACATTCTGTACGCATCGTCCGCCTGTGAGATCATGCTGCGGGCCGGTACCGTGGTGTGTCTCGCGCCGGACGCTAATCAGGGTCTGGCGGATACCACCGGCGGATACGAAATCTACAACGGCGACTATCTCACGAAGAACCACATGTGTCTGATTCCCCGTGCGGACGGCCGCGGCGTTATCGCGCAATCCGATTCGGTTTTCATCATGGTGAGGGGAGATTACTACATTGTCAAGGGATAACACAGAGAAGAAAAAGCTCTCCCGGGCGCCAAAAGAATGGATAATACCCGCGAACCCGAAATACTACGATATCGTCCATGCTTTCGACAGCACAGATACGATCGAATGGAAACAGGGCTCCGGCATAAGAAAAGGAGATACGGTCTATATGTATGTCGGCGCTCCGGTATCGGCTGTAATGTACAGATGCAGAGTGACGGAGACGGATATCCCCTGCGACTACCGGGGAAAGGATCTCACCATAACAAAGCTTATGCGGATAGAACTGCAGAAGCGGTACTCTCCGGATATCTTCACATTCAAGGTGCTTGGCGACAGCT
>CACYWX010000142.1 GCA_902778205.1 uncultured Ruminococcus sp.
CTCAACCTAAAAAGACAATCTGTCAAAGATGTGCAAAAAACAAAGTCAGAAAAAGTGCACTGCACGTTACCCCGTGCTGCACGAAGAGAAGAATGCTGCGCCAGTGTATTTATAAAGTTCTTGCCAGGCATTTATGCCTAGGGCATTTATGCCTAGGGCTTCCTTTCAAGAAGCCGCGTTTTCCCTTTTAGAATGAGATTAGTATAAAACGATTATACCGCATCCGAAGCGGCAGCGCAGCAGGATTTTGCCATTCCAGAAAAACGATTGGCCGGAATTTCCCGCGCGGACACAGTGCGGTCATGATTCCGTGGTATGATGGAGGACGGCCGGTTTTCATGTAAAAAACAAAAAATCCCCCTGCGTCAGGGGTTGCTTGTGACGCCGCGTCATGTGTCAGAATGGGATCAAAGGAGGTGGAACGCAGTGTCGAAATACACCACGGGAGAGGTCGCAAGGCTCTGCGGCGTGACGGTCCGCACGGTCCAGTACTACGACACGAGGGGGATCCTCTCGCCGTCGGAGCTGACCGAGGGCGGGAGACGGCTGTACTCCGAGGACGACGTGAAGCGGATGAAGATCGTCTGCTTTCTCAGAGAGCTGGGCCTGTCCATCGAAGCGATCCGTCAGCTTCTCACCGAAGAGGATCCCGGAAGCGTCATTTCCCTTCTGCTGGACGCGCAGGAGGCCGCGCTGAGGAAGGAGATCGGCGAGCGGGAGGAGATGCTCGGAAAGCTCTCGGACCTGAGGACCGGACTGAGGAGCGTGGAGGAGTTCTCCCTTGAATCCATCGGCGACATCGCGTATACCATGACAAACAGAAAAGAACTGAAGAAGACCCGCGCAATCATGCTGCTGACGGCCCTGCCGCTCGGCGTTCTGCAGTGGGCGTCCGTCATCCTCTGGATCGCCCGGGGGATCTGGCAGCTGTTCCCGGTGTGGGCCGTCGTCGCGGTTCCCTACGGGGTGATCCTGAGCCGCTGGTACTTCAGAAGGACGGCGTACATCTGCCCCGGGTGCCACACGGTTTTTCAGCCGAAATTCAAAGAAGCCTTCTGGGCCGCGCACACCCCTGCCGCCCGGAAGCTCACCTGTCCCTCCTGCGGACGCCGCGGCTTCTGCGTGGAGGTTTCAGCCGGATCAGCCGGAGCGGAGGAGAAGAGAGATGCGTAACACGGATTTCAATAAGAAGCAGGTCGTGAAGTATCTTCTCTGGACCTTCGGGCTGGCGTATCCCATCCAGTTCGGCGCGGCGCTTCTCTATGAGCGGAGCCGGATGGCCGCTCAGCTGGTCCTTGCGGCGATGATGTTCGTCCCGGCCCTGGGCGTCGTCCTCGCCGGAGGGGAGCTGAAGGGCATGGGCTGGAGGCCGCGGATCCGGGAAAATCGGAAATCCATTCTGACCGCCTGGTTCGGTCCCGTTCTGTTGACCGCCGCGGGAGTCCTGCTCTTTTTTCTGCTCTTCCCGGGGCACTTTGATCTGAGCGGGAAATACATGGAAGCCATGGGAGGCGCGGAGGCCCTCGGGCAGATGGAGGCGCAGGGCGTTTCCTATCCCTTATACGTCTTCATCGGCGCAGTGGCAAGCGTGACGTACGGACCGCCCGTCAACATGCTCGCGGCTCTGGGGGAGGAGATCGGCTGGCGCGGGTTCCTCTTTCCTCAGCTCGCGGAGCGATTCGGGCGTCGGAAGGGCTGGCTCCTCGGCGGCGTGATCTGGGGCGCGTGGCACTGGCCGCTTATCTGGCTGATCGGATACGAATACGGCGCGGCCGCGGGAAATTCTGTCGGATACATCGGTTTTCCGGTCACGGGTATGCTCCTCTTCTGCGTCATTGCGGCGGGTCTTGGCGTTCTGCATGCCCGGCTCTATGAAAAGAGCGGGAGCATCTGGGTGCCGGCCCTCTTCCACGGGGCGTTCAACGCGGCGGCGACCATTCCCCTGACCGTGTGCCTGCCGGATACAGGTACCGCGAGACTGCTGGGTCCCGCGCCGAACGGGATTCTGGCAGGGCTGCCGTTTCTCATCGCGGCGGTTTTGCTGATCCGCGGAGAGACGCGGCATGGTCCCGACAGAACGCAGGGCAAAAAGACGGAATAGAGGAAAATCCCCCGCGTCGTTCGGAAACAGGAGCGGCGCGGGAATGTTTATTTGTTGTTTTTTTGGCATGGACACAGTTTTGACACAGTTTAGACATAGTTCTGTGGTATAAAGAGACAGAGCGGAGTAGGCGGCGAAGCAGATCATTTTTTGAGGGGGAAACATATTCATGGTATACTACGAAGATAAGGAACTGACGATCCGCAACATGGAAAGTACGGACGCCCGGATTTTTACGGATGAATTTACGGCCCAGGGATGGCATCCCGAGATTTCCGGATATATGGAGAGGCTGAACGATCAGTCTGCCGGGAAATGCATTGCCCTGACCGCTGTGTTTGAGGGATGTCCCGCCGGGTATGTATATCTGTATCTGCGGGCGGATGACGGTCCGTTCAGGGAGAAGGGCTGGCTGATCATCGTTGATTTCAACGTGCTGAAGAAGTATCAGAGGAGAGGGATCGGAAACAGACTGATGGATGCGGCGGAGGAGATTGCTGGCCGGTATGCGGATACAGTCTGCCTCGGGGTCGGAGTGTGTGACAGCTACGGCGCGGCGCAGCGGATCTATATCAAACGCGGATACATTCCGGACGGTTCCGGCGTCTGGTACAAAGGCAGGCAGTGCGTCCAATACGAAACGGTCTGCACGGTTGACGACGATCTGATCCTGTTCTTATACAAAAAGCTGCGCGGATGATCCCTTCTCTGAACTGCTCCAGATTGTACGGACGGCACAAAAAAGCAAGTGAAACACGATCAAGCACAGAACTGATTCCGGAACACCGCCGGAGTCAGTTTTGTCTTTGACCGAAGTCTGACATGGCTGCAGAAGTAAATGTACTCGTCCATGACCCGCTCAGCTTCAGCAAAGGTCCGGAGTTTCGTCAGGTGAATACACTCCGTCTTGAGGATCGAGAAGAAATTTTCAGCCAAAGCGTTGTCATACGGGTTTCCGCGTCCTGACACGGACGGGAAAAAGCGGTATGCCTGTGTCAGGTTGAAATACTCCTGCGAAAGGTATTGAACCCCCTGGTCACTGTGGAGGGCGGGTCCATCAGTGACCTTTTCCTTTGCTTTCGTATCGCGGATCGTGTCCAATACCGGATTGACCGTCTGCCTCGGAGAGACCCGGGGACGGGGAAAACCGCGCAGGCAGGGACCCGGAAAGTCGGTTTTTGGGCAAAAACGCTGAAAATCCCTATTGATGAACCTCCTCCGATTCTTTATAATGAAAACAAGAATGGCCGGAATCCGCGTCTGTCCGGCTGATCGGCCGTTCACCAAAATCAAGGAGGAATTCTTATGAGAAAGCTGTATTTTGCTCTGATTGTCTGCCTTTGTCTTGTCACGGCCCTCTCGATTCCCTCATTTGCTGCTGAAACGACCGATCTTCTGACGGACAGTGTGCTGAGCATGGAGTCCGGCGGCTCGTGGGAGTGGGAGGACGGTCAGCTCGTCACCGCCAACCAGGCCTTCGGCGACACCTGCATCATGTCCGAGATCTATGTGGAACCGGGCGACCATGTGGTCCTCGAGGCCACCGGCACCGTGATCCAGGGAAACGCCTGGGGCATCATGCTGGCTGAGATCGACCCCTCCGCGCCCTTCCTGTCCTGGCTCTGCATGAACATGGACCTGAGCCGTCCCTCCACCCGTCTCTTCGGGCCCGGCGTCGGCGATCCGAACGAAGCGGAGCTGCGCAACCCCAACTTCACCGAGGGACAGCCTTACACCATCGCTCTGGAAATCACCGATGAGAACGAATTCGTCTGCTACTTCAACGGCGAGGAGTACGGCCGCCGCACCAACGACGGCTGGATGGGCGCGTACGTGGGACTCATGACCTGGTTCTCCGACACGACCTTCTCCGCTTATTCCATGACGAAGCTGGGCTCCGGCGAAAAGTACGAGCCCGCGAAGATCGAAATGGTCATCGTGGAAAAGCCCTATGACGTCCGCACCATCGAGACCGCCGACACCGTGGACCTTCTGAAGGCCGACAAGTTCAAGCAGCAGGTCAACGGCGAGTTCACCTGGAACGGCGGCAAGCTGTCGGCGCCCAACGCGAATCTCGGCGACTGCGCCTACTGCACCGACGTCTTCGTGAATCCGGACGACCATGTCTACATCGAAGTGACCGCCAACGTCACCGAGGGCCAGGCGTTCGGTATCCTGATGCCCCGGATCAGCTGGGAACCCCCGCTGGACAACTGGATGTGCATGAACATGGAGATCGGCCGTCCCTCCACCCGTTTGTTCGGCCCCGGCTTCGCCAAGGAGGTCCAGCTTTACAGCGACGACTTTACCAACAACAAGCCCCTGACCATCGGCGTGGAGATCGACCACGGCACCTTCTACCTCTACTCTGAGGGGAACCTCTACGGCTCCATCGAGAACACCGAATGGGAAGGCTGCTACGTGGGCCTCATGACCTGGAGCGGAAGCGTTGAATTCACCTCCTTCAAGATGAGCCAGGTCACCGGCGCGGAGCAGTACACCGTCAATCCCGGCGAAGCGGCTCCCGCGGAAGAGCCCGCAGCCGAGGAGCCTGCCGCGGAAGAGCCCGCGGCTGAGGAGCCCGCAGTCGAAGAGCCCGCTGCGGAAGAACCCGCGGTCGAAGAGCTCCCCGTCGTGGAGGAGGCTGTCACCGAGGAGCCCAAGGCTTCCGAGCCAATCTCCCCCAACACCTTTGACGTCTCTCTGATCTGGATCGCCCTGGCGGCTGTCTCCGGCGCCGGCGTCGTGATCGGCGGGAAAAAGAAATAAAGCGCGCAAAAAAGAGCGGCTGAGGAAGAACCATCCCCGGCCGCTCTTTCTCATGACGTTCAGGCGTTGAGACGGCGGTACTGATTCGGCGAGAGCTTTTCGTGGTAGCGGAAGAACTTGTAGAACTGCTGCGCGTCGTCGAAGCCCACCTCTTCCGCGATCTGCACGAGGGACATCTTCGACGAGACCAGCAGATGCTTGGCCACCGCCAGCTTTTTCTGGTCGATGTACTTCTTGATGGAGATGCCGTAGCAGGCGAAGAACTGGCGGGAGATGTAGTCCCGGTTGTAGCCCAGGGCCTCGCTGACCTCCTCCACGCTGAGCAGGCGGTGGATGTTGTCGTCGATGTACCGGATGGTTTTCTCCATGAGGGGAGTCTTCTGGGCCTCGCCGTTCTGATAGCGCTCCGCCTCGTAGATCAGGCCCAGGAACAGCACGTTGGATTCGTTGGGCGAGCTGTCCCCCTCGCTGAAGGCTGTGATGAGGCGCTTGACCGTTTCGTCCACATAGATGGAGCTGCCCGGAAGCTGGACCGGGATATAGGCCTCGGAGGACAGGTTCAGGAGAAGTCCCTGATACGCCACGGTGTAGAACTCGCAGGGCATGTCGGAGGTTTTCCATCCGGAGAGGGTGGAGAAGCGGTGAAGAAAGCAGAGACAGCCGCTCGGGAGGGTGTAGTCCGTCTTGTTGATCCGGAGATAGAGCTCGCCCTTCCGGAGGTAGATCATCTCGTCCGTGGTCAGGAAACGCTCCCGGTGGATCCAGTTTTCATGCACGTTGGTGTAGGTGACGTCGCAGACTTCAAGGAAACCCGACGCACTCTTCTTGTCGAAGGTCGGGGTGGAGTCAAGGTAGATCATGTCGGTTTTTTTCCATTTCCCCCATTTTTTCTATTGAAGTGTTCCGGACCCTTCTGTATAATTGTATTATACCATCTTCCGTCAGATTTTGAAAGGGGAAGAACCGCTTTTTTCCCAAGAATCCGGTTCCGTCCGTTATGAGTGAACTGCAACTTCGGGTCAGAGGAGCCTATCTGGAGCTTCCGGTGAGCGAGTATGTCGAAAGCCATACCCTCTGCTTTTGGTGTGAAGGAAGGCTGCTGGACGACATCACCGTCCGGCTCGATTACCGAAATCCGACTTCGTATTCCTACTACCCCATTTCCGCGTGGACCGGCCGCGGCATCACCGTTTCCGCCGATCCGGACATCGCGCTGGAGGACCGGCAGACGGATACGCCTCCCCGGGACAGCCGCGGCGATGTGTTCCGCCCGTTTCTGCACTATACGCCGGCATTCGGCTGGGTAAACGATCCCAACGGGCTGGTGAAGTACACCTCCCCCGTCACCGGCGAGACCGTCTGGCATATGTTCTACCAGCACAACCCCTACGACTGGATCTGGGGCAACATGCACTGGGGACACGCCGTCAGCCGGGATCTGCTGCACTGGGAGGAGCTGCCTCCGGCGCTTTCTCCGGACGACGACGGCACCATGTTCTCCGGCTCCGCGGTGGTGGACCGTGAGAACCGCTCCGGACTGAAGGACGGACCCGAGGACGTGATCCTGCTCTTCTACACCTGCGCGGGAAACACCTCCGTCCGCTCCAAGGGGAAGCCCTTTACCCAGTGCCTGGCCTATTCCACCGACGGCGGTAGCACCTTCCGCAAGTATGAGAAAAACCCCATTGTCCGGCACATCAGGGCGGACAACCGGGATCCCAAGGTAGTCTGGTGCGAGGAGCTGGGGAAGTACCTCATGGCCCTCTACCTGGACGGCCACGAGTATCAGCTTCTGACCTCGGAGGATTTCCTCACCTGGAAGCCCCTGCAGCGGCTGAAGCTGGACCGGGACGCGGAATGCCCGGACATTTATCCCATCGCCGTGGACGGCAATCCCGCGAAGCGCAGATGGATCCTCAGCGGAGCGTCCCACCACTATCTCGTGGGAACCATTGAGAAGGGATTCTTCACCCCCGTGCAGCGGCCGCTGGCTCTTTCCTCCGGAAAATGCTCCTACGCGGCCCAGACCTTCTCCACGGATGATGAAAGCGAACGGATCCAGATCGCCTGGGACCGGGAAACGAAATACGGCTCCGCGCCGCTCTCCGGACAGATGGGCTTCCCCTGCGCCCTGTCCCTGGCGGAGGACGGAGACGGCTTCTTCCTCTGCGCGAAACCCGTCGACGCCCTGGATTCTCTCTGCGCGGACGAGCGGATCTTCCATCAGGCGGAGCTCCTGCCGGAGAAGCCCCTTGTGGTCCCGCTGGAGGAGGACGCCTGCGACATCGAGCTCACCTACGATCCGGACAAGGTGGAAAAGGTCTTCACCCTCACGGTATTCGGACAGTCCGTCACCTTTGAGAACGCCCTCAATACCGTCCGCATCGGCAAGGAGACCCTGCCCATCCGCAAGTTCCGGCAGACTCCGCACATCCGCATGCTGATCGACAAGGGCAGCGTGGAGATCTTCACCTGCGGCGGACGCGCCATGATGACCGTGGGATGGATGCTCAACTTCAACCAGCCCCGCGCGGTGTTTTCCGTGGAGCAGGGAAGCGCGGTCCTTTCCCGGATCAGCATCCGCCGCCTCCGCCCGTGAACCGGTACGTTTTTGGCTCCATATACAAATCAAGAAAGGAAACGAACATGAAACCAGTCCGCAGAAGAATTGCCGCCGCGCTTCTTGCCGCCATGCTCCTCCCGACCTTCGCCGCCTGTTCGGAGAAGACGACGGACAGCCAGACGGGGGCGCAGAACGCCTCGAACAACGCCTCTGGGGACGGCGCCTCCGAGGAAACCCTCACCTACATCGACAGCCGCTTCGAAGATGTGGATTCATGAGGAGATCACCGGCGAGCCCGTCGACGACGCCATCTATACTCAGGTGGAGACCGTGGAGGACCGTCTGAACGTCAAGGTCACCTACGAGCCCACCAACGACGTGGAGCTGAACCTCATCAACGGCGCGTCCGCCGGCGACAACAGCTATGCCCTCGTCATCCACAGCAACCAGGGCCTGGCCAACCTCGTCACCCGCAACCTCTTCGTGGACCTGAACAAGCTGGAGGACATCGACTTCACCCAGCCCTGGTGGAACAAGTCCTACAAGGACAAGCTCACCATCGCGGGCAAGACCTACTGCGGCTTCGGCGACTTGTTCTTCGAGGCGGCCATCAACAACGTGCACCTGATGTACTTCAACAAGGACAAGTGCAGCGACTACAACATCCCCTATCCCTATCAGGCCGTGTACGACGGCAAGTGGACTATGGACTATCTCATGACCATGGTGCAGGGCGTCCATCAGGACCTCAACGGCGACGGCATCTATGACGAAAACGACGAATGGGGCCTTGTGCAGTCTCCCATTCAGTCCGCGGTCATGTACTACACCGGCGGCTTCTCCACCATGTCCTTCGACGAGGAGGGCTATCCCTATCTGGATATGTACTCCGAGGCCTTCGTGAACTTCTACGACAAGCTCTATCAGCTGGACTACAAGACCGACGAGATCTGGACCAATACCCAGGAGCAGGAGGACGCCAACTTCCAGATGTTCGTCAACGGCAACGTGCTCCTCTCCAGCCATTTCCTGACCGTCACCCCCACCCTGCGCGCGGTGGAGTTCGAGGTCGGCATCCTGCCTTACCCGAAGTATGAGGAGAGCGCGGACTACATCAACTGGCCCACGGGCGGCAACTTCCTGCTGGCGGTGCCCTCCGTCAACGACCCCGACGACTACACCTTCATCGGCTCCGTCACGGAAGCGCTGGCCTCCCAGGGTCACCGGTTCGTCCGTCCCGCCCTGTACAACGTCACCCTCCAGGGCAAGCTGGCCCGCGACCCCGAATCCGCCGACATGCTCGATCTGATCTTCGACACCATGTCCGTGGACTTCGGCTGGATCCACAACGGCGACGGCGGCACCGGCTGGTTCGTCAACACCTGTCTGATGGCGAAGCTGGCCAACATCACCTCCTTCTATCAGAAGATCGAGGGCAGAGCATCCAAGTACTATCAGGGCAGCGTGGACTTCTGCCGGTCCATCGACTGATTCCCGACCGACACACAGGCCCGTTGGGCACGAAAGGAGC
>CACYWX010000143.1 GCA_902778205.1 uncultured Ruminococcus sp.
TGTCGCGGACACGGCCGATCCCGCCTCCCGTATCATGGTATGCCCCTCGCCGACCGTCCGTGCATGGGAACGCCCTCACCACGCTTCAGTCCTTCGGACGCAGATCCAGCTCCTCGCATCCGAGAAAGTCGTTGGCCGCCGTCAGACTGCCCGCCGGGATGTCCAGACTGTCCCCGCACTGCTTGCACCGCACGTGGATGCAGTCGTCCAGAATCTCCGCCTCGTAGTCGCCGCCGTCCGGACAGCTGCAGAGGATCTTTCCCTCGTCCGCCAGATCCCGGATCACGTACATAACGATATCGAACACCTGCGGGTCCGTCAGCTCCTGACCGCCGCCGCTGTGCCGCTGGGAGGACAGCTGTTCAAAGGACGTGTCCCCGAGAAGCTCCAGAAGCTCCTCCTCCGCCGCCTTCATAGCCTCCTGGACTTTATCCTTCTGTCCGACGAAGCAGATGTCCAGGCCGGAATAGCCGCAGGGCAGCGCGAACAGCTCCCGGTCGAAGAACATCTGGGAGGAGATGAGATAGCTGTGGGGCGTGGGACAGAGAAAGCACGGAACGGTCAGCCGGACCTTTTTGTCCCTGGTGTAGACGATCTCCAGCTCCGACTGTCCGCAGGGACATTTCAGCCGGATCATGTCCGCCGTCAGGGTGAAGATCCCCACCATGCTCATGACGGACGCGCCGCACTCCGGACACCGGTACGCGACCGTCGTTTCCTTCTGATTCAAAACCATAGAGATCATACCTCGGATTCATTTGTGGTGACAGTATAACACAGTTTCCGACAAAAAGCAAGAAGATGTTCGGTTGCTTTTTCCATGTGCCTGTGCTATAATGAAACGGCAATCAACGGATTTCGGAGGGCGTCATGGCGGTGCTTGTCAAACCCATGGAAACGGAAGACGAACTCACGGGAAAGGCGTACGTTCACTGGAAGGCTTGGCACGAGGCGTATCGGGAGCTCATTCCGGCGGACTGTCTCGACGGCTTCACGCTGGACCGCTGTACGGCGATCGCCCGGAGGTGGCCGGACAATCTCCTTGTGGCAAAGGACGGGGACCGGGTGATCGGATTCTGCGGATACGGCGCGTATCGGGACGATTCCCTGCCGGATACCGGGGAGATCTTCGCCCTGTATATCCTCAGGGAGTATTACGGAACCGGCGCGGGAGCCATGCTGATGAAGGAAGCACTTGGACGCCTGAGCCGGTATTCCTCAGCCGCCCTGTGGGTGCTGGCGGACAATCGCAGGGCGATCCGGTTCTATGAGAAGCAGGGCTTCGTCCCGGACGGCACGGAGCAGACCGTGGCGCTGGGGAAGCCGCTCCGGGAGATCCGGATGATCCTGCGCCGGTAAATCGACCACTTCGGAAAGGGGGAGGGTTTATGCGTTTTGACCGGGAAGCGGACCGGCTGTCCATGTCGGTGACGGAGCTGGTGCGGTATGCCTATCAGCGGGAGAATCCCCGAGCCCTGACGGAGCGGTACGGGTTCCGCCGTCTCACGGACGAGGAGCCTTCCGATCAGGAGGACGCCGGCCCTTCCGATCCCGAGCTTGAGGGACTCTCCCCCGCCCGGCGCGGAACGGAGCTTCATCATGTGATGGAGACGGACGCGGCGCTCATCGAGGGAGCTCAGACCGAAGTCCCCCTCTCCCGGACCGTTATGAGCGGCACCATGGAGGTGGAGATCTCCGGATACGCGGACAGTATCTCCTACGACGGGCGGATTCATACGGTGGAGGAGATCAAGACCGTGTCTTCCCTGTCCGGAAGCATGAATCCCTTTTCCGATCCCGCCCATTTCGCCCAGGCTGTCCTGTACGCCGCCATGTTCGCCGAGGCCGCCGGATGTGCCGAGGTGAGGATCCGGCTGACCTTCCGCAGACGCTCCGGCGGAGAGGGTGCTTCCTTTGACGCGGTGTTCCGTCGGGTCATGCTGGACAGGATGTTCGACGCGCTCCTCGACCGGGCCGTCCCCTTTCTGACCGTGTTCGCGGAGCGGTTCACCGTGTTTGCCGACGAGACGAAGGCCATGCCCTTTCCCTATTCCTCCGTGCGGGAGGGCCAGATGCGGTTCATCCAGACGGCCTACCGCGCCATGAAGCAGGGGCGGAATCTGCTGGTGTCCGCTCCCACCGGTATCGGAAAGACCATGTCCGCCCTCTTCCCTGCCATCCGTCTCATCGGGGAGAACGCCGCGGACAAGATCTTTTACCTGACCGCCAAGAACGTCACCGGACAGGCCGCCGTGGACGCCGCCCGAAGGATCGGGAAATTCGCTCCCCATCTGAGGACCGCGGTGATCACCTCCAAGGAGACCGTCTGCCCGATCCGGAAGGAAATGAAGAAGGCGGGGATCCCGTTCCGCATGAACTGCCGCGTCTGCGAACGGTGCGACAGCGTATCGGACGATTTCGGCGTGACCCGGATCCCGTACCGGGAAAGACAGCTGGCCGCGCTGACGGAGCTTCTCTGCGCGGAGGACACGGTCTATACCCCGGACCGCCTGATCCGGTGCGCGGATTCCCACCGGGTCTGCCCCTACGAGCTGTCCCTGGATCTCTCGGAGCTCTGCGAGCTGGTGGTCTGCGACTACAATTACGTGCTGGACGACGGCGTGCGCTTCCGGCGGTATTTCAAGGATCCGGAGAACAAGGACCGGTACCTGTTCCTCTTCGACGAAGCCCACAATCTGCCCGACCGGGTCCGGGACACCTATTCCGCCGTCCTGCCCATGGA
Organism: uncultured Ruminococcus sp.; assembly: GCA_902778205.1. Taxonomy (GTDB): domain Bacteria; phylum Bacillota; class Clostridia; order Oscillospirales; family CAG-272; genus UMGS1696. Next base: position 2,744 of record CACYWX010000143.1, read on the forward strand.
TTTTCTCCGGACCCTGAACGAGGCCGCGGAGCCGTATCTGTCCGACCTGCCCGACGTCCGCGCCCAGATTGATGACCTGAGCGACGCGCTCCGGGAAACGGCCTCCCTCTGCGACGAGCACGAGTACGTCCGCTCCGGACCGGAGGGGGATGTGTCCGGCGCCTATCATCAGGGATCGCAGGTACCGGGCAGTCTGGTCCGCTCCGCCGCCGCCCTGGTCCGGTCCTTCCGTCAGATCGAACGGGACGACGAGGAGGCCGGGGACGTTTTCCGACCCTTCTCCGACGCGCTCCGGCAGTTTGTCTTCTCCGCATCTTTCTTCGATGAGAAATTCCGCTTCTTCGCCCAGCGGGAGGGCGAGGAGGTCTTATGCGAGATCCTGGTGCCCGATCCCTCCGGCATGACGGAGCGGATGCTGTCCGCCGGCCGGTCCTCGGTGCTGTTTTCGGCGACCCTTGCTCCTATGGAGTATGTCCAGGACGTGACCGGCATGAAGGATGCCGCGGTGCTGGAGCTTCCGTCCCCCTATGAGGAGGAGAACCTCTGCCTGGTGGCCTGCGACGGGATCAGTACGCGGTACGCGGACCGGAAGCAGACGGCGGACGACTGCGCGGACATCGTGATGGAGACGGTATCCGCAAGATCCGGCCACTACATCGTCTACTTCCCCTCCTACGAATATATGAAGCGGGTCTGCCGCTCGTTCCTGAACCTCTCCCCGGACTGCGCGGTGGTGATTCAGAAGCCGGGCATGTCACGGAAGGAGAGGGAGAAATTCGTGTCCCTGTTCCGGGAGGAGACCGGACAAAGCGTAGTGGGCTTCTGCGTGCTGGGCGGCATGTTCTCGGAGGGCATCGACCTGACCGGCGAGAGCCTCATCGGGGTGATCGTCTTCGGGACCGGCATGCCCCAATTGTCCCCGGAGCGCAACCTCATCTCCATGTACTACGACGAGGAGGATGGGCGGGGCTTTGAATTCGCCTATCTGGCTCCGGGCATGAACAAGGTCCAGCAGGCGGCGGGCCGGGTGATCCGTTCCGAGCGGGACCGCGGCGTGGTGGTCCTCTGCGACGACCGGTTCGGCGAGCCTAGGACCCGGGCCCTGTTCCCTCTCCACTGGCGGCACATGAAATACACCGGGGATCCTGTTTCCCTGCGCCATATTCTGGACGAGTTCTGGAGCAGGCGAGGCTGAGGGGTCCTCCGTCGCAGACGGCTGACAAAAAATGAAATGCGGCGGCGCGGCTTTTTTCGCAAATCGCTGAAATTTCATTTTTTCGGCCGTTCTTCTTTTCTTGCGTGTGAAAATGTGTTATAATTGCAAGGTTGATAACGGATTTCCGGATCAAATTCACTCCGGAACGTATTTCTGAACATTTACTGAAAGGGATTTTCTCACACGGGAAAAGACGGGTTGTTTGTTTTGATCAGAGAAGACCTGCGCAACGTCGCCATCATCGCCCACGTCGACCACGGCAAGACGACGCTTGTGGACCAGATGCTGAAGCAGTGCGATACGTACCATGAAAATCAGGTCGTGAGAGAGCGCGTCATGGACTCCGGAGAACTGGAGCGGGAGCGCGGCATCACCATTCTTGCCAAGAATACCTCCGTCGTCCGGAACGGCGTGAAGATCAACATCGTGGACACCCCCGGCCACGCGGATTTCGGCGGCGAGGTGGAGCGCATCCTGAAGATGGTCAACGGCGTCATCCTGCTGGTGGACGCAGCGGAAGGACCCATGCCCCAGACCCGTTTCGTCCTGAAGCGCGCCATGGAGCTGGGACATCGGGTGATCGTGGTCATCAACAAGATCGACCGGCCCGACGCCAGACTGGACGAGGTCCCGGACGAGGTGCTGGAGCTTCTGATGGATCTGGACGCCACGGACGAGCAGCTGGATTCTCCCGTGCTCTTCTGCTCCGGGCGCACCGGCAAGGCCTCCCTCAACCCCTACGACATGGGTGAGAATCTGGATCCCCTCTTCGACACCATCCTCTCCTACATCCCCGCTCCCGAGGGAGATATCGACGGTCCTATGCAGCTTCTGGTGTCCTCCATCGACTACAACGACTACGTAGGACGCATCGGCATCGGCCGGATCGAGCGAGGCGTCATCCATCAGGGCGAGGAAGCGGTCATCGTGAACTATCACACCCCCGACGCTCCTCCGAAGAAGACCAAGATCGTGTCCCTCTACACCATCGACGGCCTGACCCGCAAGCCCGTCACCGAGGCCTCCATGGGCGACATCGTCTGCTTCTCCGGCGCTTCGGACATCACCATCGGGGACACCATCACCTCTCCCCTGGATCCCACCCCGCTGGAATTCGTCAAGGTGTCCGAGCCGACCCTTGAAATGACCTTCTCCGTCAACGACAGCCCCTTCGCCGGACGCGAGGGCAAGTTCGTCACCTCCCGCCAGATCCGCGAACGCCTCTACCGGGAAACCCTCAAGGACGTGTCCCTCCGGGTAGAGGACGGCGAGACCACGGACTGCTTCAAGGTGGCGGGCCGCGGCGAAATGCACCTGTCCATTCTCATCGAGACCATGCGCCGCGAGGGCTACGAGATCTGCTGCTCCACGCCCCGCGTGATCTACAAGGAGATCGACGGCAAGAAGTGCGAGCCCATGGAAAGGGTCACCATCGACGTTCCGGAGGATTCCGTGGGCGCCGTGGTGGAAAAGCTGGGCGCCAGAAAGGGCGAGCTCCTTGAGATGGGGCTCCACGGCTCCCGGATGCGCATCGAATACTCCATTCCCTCCCGCTGTCTCTTCGGCTACCGGTCCGAATTCATGACCGACACCCGCGGAGAGGGCATCATGAACACCATTTTCGACGGCTATCAGCCCTATAAGGGTGAGGTTGTCACCCGGTTCACCGGCTCCCTTGTGGCGTCCGAGGACGGCGAGGCGACCTCCTACGGCCTCTTCAATTCCCAGGACCGCGGCGTCATGTTCATCGGCGTGCAGACTCCCGTCTACGAGGGCATGCTGGTGGGCGAGTGCCCGAAGAAGGTGGACATCGCCGTCAACGTCTGCAAGAAGAAGCACCTGACCGCCATCCGGTCTGCCGGAGCCGACGAAGCGCTCCGCCTGGTGCCGCCGAAGGTGTTCTCCCTGGAGCAGGCCATCGAGTTCATCGCCGAGGACGAGCTGATCGAGGTCACGCCCAAGGCCATCCGGCTCCGCAAGAAGATCCTCAATACGGCCAACCGCCTCAAGGCCCAGGCCGCCGCTCAGAAGAAATAATGCCCGAAGCCGCGTGCTCCCATCCCAGGGACGCGCGGTTTTTTGGCGGATTCCTGAAATTTCTCGAAAGATTTACCGAAAAGACTCTTTACATCCGGGCTGTTTTGCGTTATAATAAGTAGGATTGAAATGCCGCGCGTTCGGCGTCGATCTTCTTCTGTTATCAATTTTATATGGAGGATACAACAAGCATGGCAAGAAACAAGCTTTCCATGGATGGCAACACCGCTGCCGCGCACGCTTCGTATGCGTTCACGGAAGTAGCCGCCATCTACCCGATCACGCCCTCTTCCGTCATGGCTGACGTGACCGATACCTGGTCCGCCGGCGGTCTGAAGAACATCATGGGCGACACCGTCAAGGTGATCGAGATGCAGTCCGAAGCGGGTGCCGCGGGCGCCGTTCACGGCTCTCTGGCCGCAGGCGCGCTGACCACCACCTACACCGCGTCCCAGGGTCTTCTTCTGATGATCCCGAACATGTACAAGATCGCGGGCGAGCTCCTTCCCTGCGTCATTCATGTTTCCGCACGCTGTGTCGCTTCCCACGCCCTGAACATCTTCGGCGATCACTCCGACGTGTACGCCTGCCGTCAGACCGGCTTCGCCATGATGGCCGAGTCCAACCCCCAGGAGGTCATGGACCTGGCCGCCGTCGCGCACCTGGCCACCATCAAGGGCAGAGTTCCCGTCCTGAACTTCTTCGACGGCTTCCGGACCTCCCATGAGATCCAGAAGATCGAAGTCTGGGATTACGACGACCTGAAGGAAATGGTGGACAAGGACGCCATCGCCGCCTTCCGTTCCCGCGCCCTGAATCCCGAGCATCCCGTTCTCCGCGGCTCCGCCGAAAACGGCGACATCTTCTTCCAGCACAGAGAGGCCTGCAACAAGTACTACGACGCGTTCCCGGCCATCGTGGAAGAATACATGGACAAGGTCAACGCCAAGATCGGCACCGACTACAAGCTCTTCAACTACTACGGCGCTCCGGACGCTGACCGCGTGATCGTGGCCATGGGCTCCATCTGCGACGTGGCCGAAGAGGTCATCGACTACATGCTGGCCGCCGGCGAAAAGGTCGGTCTCATCAAGGTCCGCCTGTATCGTCCCTTCGTGGCCGCCAAGCTGGCCGAAGCCATCCCCTCCACCGTCAGGAAGATCGCCGTCCTCGACAGAACCAAGGAACCCGGCGCTCTCGGCGAGCCTCTCTACCTCGACGTCGTCACCTCTCTGGCCGTCACCGGCAGAAACGACATCAAGGTGGTCGGCGGTCGTTACGGTCTCGGCTCCAAGGATACCCCGCCGCAGTCCATCTTCGCCGTGTACGAGAACCTGGCCAAGGACGAGCCCAAGGCCAACTTCACCATCGGCATCGTGGACGACGTGACCGGTCACTCCCTCGAGGAGAAGCCCGCTCCCGACACCGCGGCTCCCGGCACCATCGCCTGCAAGTTCTGGGGTCTGGGCGGAGACGGTACCGTCGGCGCCAACAAGAACTCCATCAAGATCATCGGCGACCACACCGACAAGTATATTCAGGCCTACTTCCAGTACGACTCCAAGAAGACCGGCGGCATCACCATTTCCCACCTCCGGTTCGGCGACAAGCCCATCAAGAGCCCCTACTACATCAACAAGGCCGATTTCGTCGCCTGCCATAACTCCGC
>CACYWX010000144.1 GCA_902778205.1 uncultured Ruminococcus sp.
GCAGGGCGCAGTTCACCGAGGAGCAGCCGTAGAGCCAGGCGGTGGAGCTGTTGGTGACGGCCTTGTAGAAGTCGTTGTGTCCGTGCCATTCCAGCATCTCGGAGGGGATCCCGGCGTAGTGGTTCAGACCGTAGACGATGCCGGGCACGGAACGGGGAAGGGCCGCGCCGGGATAGCTGACGCCGTAGCCCATGGTGTCGCAGGCCCGGATCTTGATGGGGATCCCGCTCTCGTCGGACAGCTCCTGCAGGGCCTCGGCGAAGGGCACCACAAAGCCGTAGAAGTCCGCCCGGGTGATGTCCTCAAAGTGGCACCGGGGCGAGATGCCCAGGGACAGGATCTCCTTCACCACGCCCAGATACCGGTCCAGAGCTGTGGCGCGGGTCAGGCCCATTTTGTTGTAGATGTGGTAGTCCGAGCAGGAGACCAGCACCCCCGTCTCCCGGACTCCCAGGGATTTCACCAGCTGGAAGTCCTTGGACGCCGCCCGGATCCAGGTGGTGATCTCCGGGAATTCAAAGCCCAGGTCCTGACAGGCGGCCAGCGCGTCCCGGTCCTTCTTGGAGTAGACGAAGAACTCCGACTGCCGGATCATGCCGTTCGGGCCGCCCAGCCGGTGAAGCATGGTGAACAGGTCCGTGATCTGCTTTACGGTGAAGGGAGCCTGAGCCTGCTGACCGTCCCGGAAGGTGGTGTCGGTGATCCAGATGTGCTCCGGCATGTTCACCGGCACGAACCGGTGGTTGAAGGACACCTTCGGAACGCTCTGATAGTCGTAGAGCAGGCGGTAGAGGTTGGGTGTAGCCCGTTCCTGCAGGGAATAGCGGTAGGAGGACTGCTCGATCAGGTGCGAGCTTTCATCGTAGGCGATCTTGGTGTCGTGCTGACGGGTCTCGAGTCCGTAATCCGCACCCGTGTCGCCTGTCCAATTCTGGTTTTTTTGCATTTTATTTTCGTACAACCTTCATTTTTCAGCGTTTATAAGCTTATTATACCATATTCGATGCATAAAGTCAACCGTAAAGATGCAAAAATATGCAAAAGCGGGAAACAGCCCGGCGGTCCGTCCCACCGTTCTCCCGAGACGGGAGCCTCCCGCTTTTGTATACGGCACGGGAACGTTTCCCGCATTTCCCCTTGAAAAAGGCCGCGTCCTGTGCTACAATACCCACAGAAAAACAGAAAAAAGCAGGATGGAATATGGCGGAAAAGCAGAACGCGCGGGAGAGGATCCGGGAGCTGAGGGGGATCATCGAGCGCGCCAACGATCTCTATTACAATCAGGACGCCCCCGAGATGGCGGACTTCGAGTACGACCGTCTCTTCGACGAGCTGAAAAGGCTGGAGGGCGAATACCCGGAATTCGACGATCCCGCCTCTCCCACCCATCACGTGGGAGGAGCAGCCTCGGAGAAGTTCGCCAAGGTCACCCACCCGGTCAAAATGGGCTCCCTGTCCGACGTGTTTTCCGAGGAGGAGATGCGGGCGTATCTGGAGCGGACCATCCGGACCCTGACGGACGCCGGGGTGCCGGAGGGGGAGATCCTCTGGTCCGTGGAGCCGAAGATCGACGGGCTGTCCGTGTCCCTCACCTATGAGCGCGGACGGCTGACCCTGGGCGCCACCCGGGGAGACGGAACCGTGGGCGAGAACGTGACGGAGAACCTCATGACCGTGGCCGGGATTCCCCATACCCTGCCGGATCCTCTGGATCTGACGGTCCGCGGGGAGGTCTATATGCCCCGGCAGGTGTTCGGGGAGATCAACGCGGAGAAGGAGCGGACCGGGGAGCGCGTATTCGCCAATCCCCGCAACGCCGCTGCCGGATCCCTCCGCCGTCTGGACGCGGAAGAGACCGCCGCCGCCAGGCTGGACATCTTTGTCTTCAACTATCAGACCGGCTCCCTCTGGACCGACGGCCATTCTCCCGCCACTCACGAGGAGACCATCCGCCGCATCGGGGAGCTGGGCTTCCACCGCATCGCCATCCGGACGGTGACGGCGGACCCGGATCAGGTGATCGAGGCCATCCGGCAGATCGGAGAGAGCCGGGAGGACCTGTCCTACGACATCGACGGGGCCGTGGTGAAGCTCAACAGCCTGGAGCAGAGAGCGCTGGCCGGGGAGAATCCCTCCACCCCCAAATGGGCCGCCGCCTTCAAGTATCCCCCGGAGCGGAAGGAGACGAGACTGCTGTCCATCGAGGCCAACGTGGGGCGCACCGGCGTTCTGACTCCCCTGGCGGTGCTGGATCCCGTGCGGCTGGCGGGGACCACTGTTTCCCGTGCGACGCTCCACAACATCGACATCATCCGGGAGCGGGATGTCCGCATCGGGGACATGGTGCTGGTGCAGAAGGCCGGGGACATCATCCCGGAGATCGTGGGCTCCGTGAAGGAGAAGCGCACCGGAGCGGAGATCCCCTACGCCTTCCCCGAGACCTGCCCCTCCTGCGGGGAACGCCTCTTCTGGGACAGCGAGGAGGGAGATTCCGGGGCGCTGCGGTGTCAGAATCCCGCCTGCCCGGCCCAGCTGGAACGGGGCATCACCCATTTCGCAAGCCGGGGCGCCATGAACATCGACGGACTGGGACCGGCTCTGGTGAAGGCCCTCATCGACGGGGACCTGATCCGGGACGCCGCCGACCTCTATTCCCTCCGCCGGGAGGACGTGGCCGCGCTTCCCCGCATGGGGGACAAGTCCGCGGAAAACCTTCTTGCCGCGCTGGAACGCTCCAAAACTGCCGGACCCGCGCGTCTTCTGTACGCCCTGGGCATCCGCCACGTGGGAGAGGTGGGAGCGGAGGAGCTGATCGCCGCCTTCCGTTCCGTGGACGCACTGTTCGACGCGAAGGAGGAGGATCTGTCCGCCATTCAGGATGTGGGGGAGATCACGGCCCGCACCGTGCGGGAGTTCTTCGATCTGCCCGAGACCCGTGCCCTTGTGGACAAGCTGAAGACCTCCGGCGTCGTCACGGCCCTGCCTGCGCAGGAGGACAGCGCCCCGGACGGCGGGGAAGAGCGGGGAGCGGATCTGAGCGGCCTGACCTTTGTGCTGACGGGGACTCTTCCCTCCATGACCCGGCCGGAGGCGTCGGAGCTCATCAAAAAGCACGGCGGCAAGGTCACGGGCTCCGTCTCGAAAAAGACCTCTTACGTGGTGGCCGGATCGGACGCGGGCTCCAAACTGACGAAGGCCAACGAATTGGGCATACCGGTCATCGGCGAGGACGAGCTGCTGGCCATGCTGAAGGGAGAATAATATGCAGACTGCAATCTGGATCATCGGCATCGCCGCCGTTCTGTTCCTTCTGTTCACCTTCGGAGGCGGGTATCTCATGTACCGCTTCGCCATCCGCCGGAGACCGTCCAACTACGCCTGGGACGACGGCCTCTGGCGCTCGGACAGCATCGACGACGCGGAGTACGCGAAGATGCAGGAGGGAGAGAATCTGCTGAAGAACCGGCTGGCGGAGTTCGTCTCCATCGAATCCCGGGACGGGCTGAAGCTCTGGGCAAGGTATTACGAGCATCCGAAGGCCCGCGGGATCTTTCTCATGGTCCACGGCTACCGCTCCTCCTCCCTTCAGGATTTCTCCGCCGCCATTCCCGCGGTCTGGGGCATGGGCTACTCCCTCTTCATGATCGACCAGCGGTCCATGGGACGGAGCGAAGGAAAGAACATTTGCTTCGGCGTGAAGGAGCGGTACGACGTCATCGACTGGGCCGAATATCTGAAAAACCGGTTCCCCGGGGTGCCGGTGGTGGCGGACGGGGTCTCCATGGGCTCCGGAACCGTCATGTTCGCCTGCGGCCTGGGCTGGCCGGACAACGTGAAGGCGGTCATCGCGGACTGCGGCTACACCTCGGCCGGGGCCATCTGCAAGAAGTGCATGAAGCAGTGGTTCCACCTCCCCGCCTTCCCGGTGTACTACGGCGCGAAGCTCTGGGTCCGCCTGCTGGCCGGGTACGATCTGGACGCCGTGAACGCGCGGGATTCCCTCATGAAGCTGAAGGACCGCTCCCTGTATCCGAAGCCCCTGCCGATCCTGCTGGCCCACGGACGCGCCGACGGATTCGTGCCCTATTCCATGAGCGAGGAGAACATGAAGGCCTTCGGGGAGGGGGACGACTTCGCGGAGCTCTTCACCTCCGAGACCGCGGACCACGGCATGGCCTTCCTCCGGGACTTCGACGGCTATATGGAGGCCATCGCCCGCCTGTTCGACAAGGCCGGACTGCCCCACGATCCGGTGGAAGTCGAAGAATTCGTCCCCGAAATGCCCGTCGAGGAGCTGACCCGCCCCGACCTGCACTCCGGCGAAATCTTTACCGTGAACTGACAGAAACCGAGCAGATAAGGAGAACCGAGCTATGTCACGCTGGACCATTCATCCCACGGAAAACGCCGTCGTCTGGACCCCCGCATCAGGCGAGCTTCACACCGACGACTATGAAATGGCGGGATACCGCTGCGCCTTCGTGGTGAAATACGGTATCGATGAAGAAGGCTTCGTCCTGACCCATCACCCCATTTTTCCCACTCTCCGCCTCCGCCCCAATAACACCCACGCCACCTATCAGATGGACATCCCCGCGGAGAAGTGGCCCGCTCCCATGGCTGACGGCGAGCCGGTCCGGGAGATCCTCACCTCCGCGAAGCTCAACGGCGTGCTGACCCTGGAGACCGCGTCCGAGGACGGAAATCTACGCTTCCTGCGCCGCTGCTTCCCCTCCACGGACTTCCGCGCCGCCTACGAGCTGGCGTCCGTCACCGTGGCAGGCGGGGATTCCGTAGCCTTCTCCCTGAGTGCGGGAGACGGTGAGGTGGATCAGACCATGGGTCCCATGGGCATCAACATCTGCGAGATCACCACGGACCTGTCCGGCGTGTCGGTGCTTCTGAAGCCCGGCGAGACCTTGACCTGGGCTGTGGCCGTCACGGGCCGCGTGGTCAACGAGGAGCCGGAGTGGGACGATCCGGAGACGGAATACCGCCGCCGTCTGGAGAACGTGGAACGCCTCACCGCACCCATGGTGCTGGACACCGGGAACCGGGCGCTGGATCTCATGTTCCGCTTCGCCAAGCTCCGGGCCGGGGAATCCGTATACGACACCCGGTACGGCCTGATCCACTCCCCCGGCGGGTACTCCTATTTCGCCGCCACCTGGTGCAACGATCAGGTGGAGTACGCGGGACCCTACTTCGCCTATACCGGGGACGAGAATCTGGTGGAGGCCAGCCTCAACGCCTACCGCATGTACATGCCCTTCATGTCGGACCGCTACGAGCCCATCCCGTCCTCCGTCATCGCCGAGGGCATCGACTACTGGAACGGAGCCGGAGACCGGGGTGACGCCGCCATGTATCTGTACGGGGCGTCCCGCTTCGCCCTGACCGTGGGGGACCGTGACATCGCGGAGGAGCTCTGGCCCGCCGTCCGCTGGTGTGCCGAATACTGTGAGCGGAAGAAGAACGAAGCCGGGGTCATCGCCTCCGACCGGGACGAGCTGGAGGGAAGGTTCCCCTCGGGCGACGCCAACCTCTGCACCTCCACCCTCTGCTACGCCGGACTGCTGGCGGCGGCGGAGCTGGCGGACGAATTCGGCGAGGACGGGGATCTGTACCGCGCCCGTGCGAAGGATCTGCGGGACGCCATTGAGCGGGTCTTCGGCTATGCCATCCACGGCATCCCGGCCTACCGCTATTACGACGGCTGCGAGGTCATGCGTTCCTGGATCTGCATGCCCCTCTGCGTGGGGATCTACGACCGGGCCGGCGCGACGGTGGACGCCCTGACCTCCCCGTATCTCATGCGGCCGGACGGCTTCCTGACCTCCGAGGGCAGCGAAACCATCTGGGATCGCTCCACCCTTTACAGCCTCCGGGGGATCTTCGCCTCCGGATATACCGAAAAGGCCTTCGAGCTTCTGAACCGGTACGTGGACAACCGGCTTCTGGGCGAGCGGGTGCCCTATGCCGTGGAGGCGTATCCGGAGGGCGGCCGCCGTCAGCTGTCCGGAGAGAGCGCCCTGTTCTGCAAGGTCATTCTGGAGGGCATGCTGGATCTGACCCCCGCCTCCCTCACCTCCTTCACCCTCAAGCCCACCCTCCCCACCGGACTGGATCATCTGAACCTGACGGGCATCCGGGCCTTCGGCGGCGTCTTCGGGGTATATGTGTCCTCCGACGGCTGGAAGGTGCGCCGCTCCGACGGGGAGCTGCTGGCGGAGGGAAAGAACGGGGAGCGCGGCACGGTCCGCCTGTCCTGATTCCGGCGCGTTATTCAGAACCATGAAGGAGAACCGATTATGAACATCACCGTCATGACCTACAACATCCAGCACGGCCATATCCACCTGTCCGACCCGGGCCGCATCGACCTGAAGGAAACCGCCGCCGTGATCCGGGACTGCGGCGCGGACGTCGTCGGGCTGAACGAGGTCCGGGGCCGGGGGGACCATCCCGACTACACCGCCCAGGTGGAGGAGATGGCCGCGTTTCTGGGCTTCCACTGCGTGTTCGGCCGGTCCATCTACGTGGGCGGGAACAACCCCTACGGCAACGCCGTGCTCTCCCGATGGCCCATCTCCGAATCGAAGGTGTACCATATTCCGGATCCGGCTCAGGCGCACCGAGGACACAGATTCGAGCACCGGAGCATCCTCCGGGCGGCGGTGGATCTGCCCGAAGGGGGTCAACTCGCCGTGTTCAGCTCCCATTTCGGCCTGACGCCGGAGGAACAGCGGAACGCCGTGACCCTGGCCTCCGCCTTGACCGCCGGGGAGCGCCTGCCCTTCGTCCTCATGGGGGACTTCAACGTGACTCCCGACGATCCGGTTCTGGCGCCGCTGGACGAGAGCCTGACCGTCACCCACGGATTTCTGGAGGGGCAGTTCAGCCACCCGTCCCACGATCCGAAGAACCGCATCGACTACATCTACGCCGCCCCCTCCGTGACCGTTCTCGGCGCCGAGATCCTCCCGGTGATCCCCAGCGACCACCGGCCCGTTCTGGCAAGGATCTCCTTCTGACGGCAGAGACGCGCATTTCCCCTGTATAATTCCGAATAATCAACCTTCAGCGCCGGGGAGCCGGATCCCGTTTCCGGGGATTCCGCACGACTTTTGAACAGCCTGTGGAAAACCCTGTGGGAAAAAGGATCCCGCCCTCCGGCCCTCTTCGTCCCGGCTGAAACCGGGCGGATCCGATCTGTATGAAATATCAGCCTTTTGATCCTGTCGCCATATCTCCCGGCGCGCTGGCCGCCCTGTTTGACCGCCTGAGCCGGACGGCCTCCGAAAACGGCGCGCCGGATTATTGTCCCCTGACAAAGGAGCGAGCGGCGGCTCTTCTGTCCTCCCACGCATCCGATGCCGCCGGGGCGGAGCGGATCCGGGTGGTCCTGTCGGCCTACGACGGGGATGCTCCCGGGGACGCGGCCGGACTGATCGCCGGGAACGCCTCTCCCGGATCCGACATCGGATACGTCACTGTCCTTCTGACGGACCGGCCGGGCGGGGAGGGGGAGCGGATCCGGCGGGAGCTTCTGCGCGCTCTGACGGAGCGTCTCCGGGCAGTCAATCCCGGCC
>CACYWX010000145.1 GCA_902778205.1 uncultured Ruminococcus sp.
TCGATCTCTACGAAAAGACAAAGCGGAACTTCCCCGAGATCCGTCCGGTCTCCCCTCCGGCGCAGGAGAGACTGACGGCGTTCTTTGTTGAGACAGCCCGACGGCACGGCATGACGGTGCGGCTCTGCTGCGAGGACCCGTCCCTGGCCCGGTTCGGCGCGGACGTGTCCGGATGCTTCAGCCGGTCCGTGGCGGAGCGCGCGGCGGGATCGGCCCTGAATCCGCCGAGGACCGGGGGAGCGCGTCCCGCCTGTTCCTGTCTTTTGGGGAACGACATCGGCGCGTACAACACCTGCCCCCATCTGTGCCGGTACTGCTACGCCAACTGGGACCGGGAGACGGTGCTCCGGAACAGGGCCCGCCACGATCCCGCCTCCCCGTATCTCATCGGCGGACCGCAGGACGGAGACGTGGTCACGGACGCGCGTCAGGTCTCCTGGCGGGACGCGCAGATGAGGATGTTTTAATATGATAAAAACCCTCCGTCATACCGGAGAACGTCCGGCGGCGGAGGGATGCTTTATGGGAGAGGGGAGATCAGATCACGATCCATTCGTCGCCCCGGCGGAGAGCCTCGAATACACGGCGCAGCTCCTCCCGGGCCTCGTCTATGGTGTCGAAATAAGCCAGGATGAAATCGTCCGCGCCGTCCCCGCCCATGAGGACGAAGCCGCCCCGGCCCATGCCCATGACGCCGGTTTTCTCATCCTCCACGTAGAAGTGGGAGCAGGGAACCACCGCGCACTCCTCCTCCGCAAACACAAGAATGGTTTTCATCGGTCGGGTCCTCCTTTATGCAAAGGTGCAAAGGATCGCCCGGTCATAGTCCTCCCACATGTCCCCGAGGTCGCAGTGACCGCGGTCCGGCACGGCCACATAGTCCACGGGCATCCGGGTCCGGAGTGCCTCCACAAACCGGTCCGAGTGCATTTCCTTGTTCACGGCCCGGTCGGCGGTGCAGTGAAAAATCGTGTACGGGATGGCCGGCATCTCTCCCCGCTGGGCAAGGTGGAGGGGCGAAGATTTTCGGAGGGCTTCCTCCAGCGTGTCCTCATCACTCTGGCCGTAGGCGGCGTATAGCGTCCGGGGCAGATCGGGCCGCTCCGTGTAATGATAGGGCAGGTCGCAGACGGGACAGTTGGCGGCGGCGGCATCCGGCGTCACGGCGGCGTACCGGGCGTAGACCAGACAGCACAGCCCGCCCATGCTCCCGCCGGAGGACACCGTGGGCAGGGGACCGAACATCTCCTCAATGGCGGCCCGGATCTCGTCGGTCTCCCGGACGGCCATGGGATTCATCCAGTTCCAGGGGTCCAGATAGGGGACGCAGTACAGCACGCCCTCCCGGCCGAATTTCTCTCCGCGGGGGGAGTCCTCGCCGTACATGGTCATGCCGCCCAGTCCCATGAAGTCGAGGACCAGCCCACGGGGCTTCCCGGACAGGACCCGGTCGTTCAGATAGGCGAAGGAGCGGAGCGCGGAGGGCGTAATGACGGTTTTCATGGATACCTCCGATTGCATAGTGTTTTCCCCACTATAGCACAAACCGGACCACTTTGTCAAGCGCGGCGCGGATGCCGGACCGTCAGATTGCACGAAACGCGGGTCGGCGGACGCGGCGGATTGTCCAAATCGGGAAATTTGCCTTTTGTTCCGGAAAGCCGCTTGACAGACGGGACTGTGTCTGGTATAATGTGTAAAGCAAATTACTTTACAGCATCGCGCGGTGATGGACATACACGTCAAGGATATGCGCTTTCCCCTCCTGCTGGACGCCTACGGCGCTCTGCTGACGGAGCGGAAGCGGGAACTGCTCGATTATTACTACAACGAAGACTACTCCCTCTCCGAGATCGCGGAGCTCACCGGACTCTCGAGACAGGGGGTGCGGGACGGGATCCGGAAGGCGGAGGAGGAACTGCGTACCCTTGAGGACACGCTGTCCTTCGTCCGGTTCTCCGAGGGCGTCGCGGAGACTGCCGATCTGCTGCTCCGTCTTGCCGACCGAGCGGGACCCGGCGAGCTCGGCGACGGGATCCGGGACGCGGCGAAACGGCTCACCGATCTGCGGCAGTCCGACCCCGGCAAGGAGTAAGCATGTTTGATAATTTATCCGAAAAACTGGAAAACGCCTTCCGGAGATTCCGCAGCAAGGGCAAGCTCACCGAGGCGGACGTGCGGGACGGCATGCGCGAGGTCCAGCGGGCTCTGCTGGAGGCGGACGTCAACTACAAGGTCACCAAGGCCTTCGTGAAGACCGTCACGGAGAGGGCCGTGGGCAGCGAGGTGCTGGAAAGCCTCCTTCCCGGCCAGCAGGTGGTGAAGATCGTCCACGAGGAGCTGGTGAAGCTCATGGGCGAGACCAACAACAAGCTGGTCATCAGCCCGAAGCCGCCCACCGTCATCATGATGGTCGGTCTGCAGGGCACGGGCAAAACCACCCACGCGGCCAAGCTGGCGGGCATGTACCGGAAGCAGGGCAAGCGTCCTCTGCTGGTGGCCTGCGACGTGTACCGCCCCGCGGCCATCGATCAGCTGAAGGTCGTGGGCGCGTCGGTGGAGGTCCCCGTGTTTGACATGGGGCAGGCGGATCCCGTGGAAATCGCCCGGGCAGGCCTTGAGCACGCGAAGAAGCACGGCCACGACATGGTGTTCATCGACACCGCCGGCCGGCTCCAGATCGACGACGTGCTCATGGAGGAGCTGGAGAAGATCAAGGCGGAGACCGAGCCCACGGAGATCCTGCTGGTGGTGGACGCCATGACCGGACAGGCCGCCGTGGACGTGGCCCAGACCTTCAACGAGCGGCTGGACATCACGGGTGTGGTGCTCTCCAAGCTGGACGGCGACACAAGAGGCGGCGCGGCCCTGGCTACCCGCTACGTCACCGGCAAGCCCATCAAGTTTGTGGGCACCGGCGAGAAGATGGACGCCATCGAGCCCTTCTATCCGGACCGCATGGCCTCCCGGATCCTGGGCATGGGCGACGTGCTGACCCTCATCGAGAAGGCCCAGCAGGCCATCGACGACAAGAAGGCCGCAGAGCTTGAGAAGAAGCTACGCGAGAACAACTTCACCCTGAACGACTATCTGGAGCAGTTCCGGCAGATCAAAAACATGGGGTCCCTGGAGCAGCTGGCGGGCATGATCCCCGGCCTGAAGCCCGGAGCCCTGAAGGACGCCAAGGTGGACGAGAAGGTCCTCTCCCATACGGAGGCCATTATCCTCTCCATGACGGAGTACGAGCGGGAGCACCCGGACGTCATCAACGGCAGCCGGAGACGGCGCATCGCCTCGGGAAGCGGCACCTCCGTGGAGGAGGTCAACCGCCTCATGAAGCAGTACGACCAGATGAACAAGATGATCAAGCAGCTCACCGGCCAGTTCGGAGGGAAGCGCGGCAAGAAAAGGATGAAAATTCCGTTCCCCATGGGCTGAGACGAGCCCCGGGACGCGGGTTTTTATACATCAATTCTAAACATCAAAACACATTCCGGAGGAACAAGGACATGGTCAAGATCAGACTGAGAAGAATGGGCAAGAAGAAGGCTCCCTTTTACCGCATCGTGGTGGCGGATTCCCGTTATCCCCGCGACGGCCGGTTCATCGAGGAGCTGGGCTACTATGATCCCATGAAGGAGCCCGTCGACATCAAGGTTGACGCGGACAAGGCGAAGGATTGGCTGGCCAAGGGAGCTCAGCCCACCGAAACCGTGAAGTCCCTGCTGAAGAAGAGCGGCGTGATCGGAGAATAATGGACAACGCGCAGGTAAGCTACCGCGATATCGATATCGCGCTTCTGCTGGCCGATATGGCCCGCGCGATCGTGGACGAGCCTGACGCCGTAACGGTGACCGAAGAGGAAACCGCCGACGGTACCGTTCTCACTCTCAATGTGGCGGAAAACGACATGGGCATGATCATCGGCAAGCACGGCAAGATCGCCCGCGCCATCCGCACCGTGGCCAAAGCCGCCGCCAAGATCGCCGACAAGAAGATCACGGTAGAAATCAAATAAACAGAAAGCTCCGGGGGTGTCGTTCCCCGGGCTTTTTGCGTTTCCGGCGGATTTCGTCCTGAACACGCTTGACAGTCGCGTGAACGTGTGATATAATACATTCAAACCGAAGAGAAGGAGGATGCGCCCATGAACAGCGGCGGTACGGAGGGGGAGAAGAGAATGCCCGCGGACCGGAGGGAGACGGTCTGTCTGCCGGGCACCGTGTTTCCCGTGGAGGACGTGGGCCGGGAGGGAGGCCGCGCGTTTTTCGACAAGGTCTTCTTTGTGTCGGACCACATCATGCTGAGCCACATCCGGGAGATCACGGGACTGGACGCCATGGCCCTGCAGAATTGGGTCAAGCGGAAATGGGTCCCCAATCCGGAGAAGAAATACTACGGCCGGGAGCATCTGGCCCGGTTTCTCATCATCAATATGCTCAGAGATACCCTGCAGATCGCCCGGATCATGTACCTGCTCCGGTATCTCAACGGTATGGAGCCGGAGGACGCCGTGATCCCGGAGAGCGAGCTGTACCACTACGTCTGTCAGTGTATCGCTCTGCTGACCGAAGCCGCCCTGCCGTCCGCAGCCGACCTCGACCGCGCCATCGGGACGGCGACCGCGGATTTCGTTCCAAAGACGGCGGACGCGTCGAGAAGGCTCCGGGAGACGCTCCGGATCATGATCAACGCCTGCGCCGCCGCACGGCTCAAGGAAGCCGCCGACCGGGAGCTGGACGAAATCGGCGCGCCTCCGGATCCGAAGCTCGGCAGAGTGCTGAACGGCGGAAGGTAATCCGAATCCCGGATATTTTGGGAGGGAATTATGATCAACTGGTGGAATTCATTGGACCTCGTGGGGCAGATCTTCGCCCTCATCGCCATTCCCGCCACCCTGGTGCTGGTGGTGCAGTCCGTTCTGCTGATCTTCGGAATCGGCGGAGGCGCGGACGGCATCGATCTGGACGGGGACGGCATTCCCGATACGCCCGGCTTCGAGGGAGACGGGGACGGAGGACTGGCGCTCTTCTCCCTCCGGGGCATCATGTCCCTGGCGGCCGTGGCCGGGTGGAGCGGACTGGTCATGCACGAGGCGGAAATGCCCCTGGGACTCACCGTCTTCCTCGCCGCCGCCTTCGGGTTCATTGTCATGGTGGCCATCGCCTGGTTCATGAAGCTGGCCACAAAGCTCCAGCAGAACGGAAATCTGGACATCGGCTACGCCATCGGCAAGGTTGGCACCGTCTATATCCCGATCCCGCCGAACATGACCGGCACCGGCAAGATCAACCTGACCATCCAGGAGCGGTTCGTGGAGATCGACGCCAAGACCCCCTGCGGGCGAAAGCTCACGACAGGAGAGAGCGTGAAGATCACCGCCACCGATCCCGCGGGGATGGTGGTTGTGGAGCCGCTGATGAAGGAGTGAAGAATTAAGAATGCAGAATTAAGGACAGACAGTTGGAAAGGAGGTTCCGATGAAACAGAAATCAGTCGGCGAGACGGTCGGACGGGCTGTCATCGGCATCGCGCTGGCCGATGTTATCTCGGCCTTGATCTATCTTTTCCTGAATGCCATTCTCAGGGCGGTTTTTTACGGGGATAAATACGGCGACCGCAACTTTACCCCCGATTATACTCCCATCCTGATATGCCTGTTCATTATCTTCCAGCTCGCTTTCTGGATCAGCTACACACGCAGAACCAGCGCCGATTTCAAGGTGATCCGAGAGGACAGGTTTTCATGGAAGGAAGATCTCAGGGAGACGATGACGGCTGAGGGCAGGGTACTGATGATTGTGACGGCGGTTTTGGCCGTAATACTTGAAATCGCTTTCCTCTTCGAGAATGCCGCATCGGTGGCCGTAAGACACGCGCTGACTCCCATATTCTCCATTGCCGGGGTGACCGGGCTCGTCAATATCCCCGTCCTGCGCACCCTGATTGCTTATGGATTCACAGTCGCCGCGATGATCGCCCAGCTCGTCTGGCAGCACAGCCGGGACTTTAAAAAGTGGTCGAGGCCGCAGGGATGATGGACATATTCCGGACATGACACAGAAAAGAGAATTGCCATGGAGAACGAATACCTGACGCCCGGATACTGCTTCGGCAGAATCGCCCTTTTCTTTCTCAGCAGTGTCGGCGTGCTCCTCGTCTATCTCATCCTGACCTTCCCGCTGTTGGGAATCCTGAGCAATCTGGCCGAACGGGCGGGAGATCGGGGCCCGGTCGAAATCCCCGAGAATATCACCTTCGCCGTTTATACCGCTGTTTACATTATTCCGCTGTTCATCTTCCTTTTCCGGGGCAACATCGGCCTGAAAACGCGGGTACTTCGCCTGACGGAAGGAGAATTCAGCCTGAAAACGGTGTTTGCTGACACATACCGGAGCTTCGGGTGGATCGATCATGTGCTGTACGCCCTATATTCCATGCTGCTTTTTCTGCCCTTCGGCGGAGGCGATCCCTTTGAGAATCCCCTTTCCCTCGTTTTCCTGCAGGAAATGGTCTTCTATACCCTGTCCCTTCCGAAAATCATCGCCTGGCTCTGTGCCGTCCTCACGTTCGCCGTTCAGTACGCCCTCTGCCTGCTGATCGCCTCCCAATGGTGGAACGTACACAGACTGAGGAAATAACAGTCCCGACCGGAATACCAAACATATGATGTCCCTTTTCAATGCGCGTTTCGATCGCTGTTTGCGAGGCTCCCGAGCAAACCGTGAAACTTCGTCTTTGACGTAGTTTCACGCATGTTCCGACTGCACAAACAAAGTCCGCGCGAGGACATGGGATACGCAATCGATTTTCGATGCAGACATGAGCAGCCGGGATTATGCTCCCCGGCCAAGGGGGACCCGCATGAGGAGCACCGATTTGCCTGCAAATCAGTCGGCCATGAGCTGGTGTCCCTCCCCCGCGCCCGTCCCGCGCAGGGACAAATAAATAATTTGGAAACGCGAAGCGTTTCCTCCTTTACAGAAAGGAGCGTCCCATGAAACTTCTCCTCGCCGCCTCCATGAACCCCTCCGTGGTCATGCTCACCTCGGTCATCGTCCTCATCGCCCTGACCACCGTCATCGTCATCCTCTCCCGGTACCGCAAATGCCCCTCCGACAAGATCCTCGTGATCTACGGCAAGGTGGGCCAGACTCAGGACGGCCAGCAGAGGTCCGCGAAGTGCATCCACGGCGGCGCAGCGTTCATCTGGCCCGTCGTGCAGTCCTACGAATACCTGGATCTGACGCCCCTGTCCATCCAGGTGGACTTGAGAAACGCCCTGTCCAAGCAGAACATCCGCGTGGACGTCCCCTCCCGGTTCACCGTCGGCATTTCCACCGAGACCGGCGTCATGCAGAACGCGGCGGAACGGCTCCTCGGACTGAAAAACGACGAGATCTCCAAGATCGCCGAGGACATCATCTTCGGTCAGATGCGTCTGATCATCGCCACCATGGACATCGAGGAGATCAACTCCGACCGCGACAAGTTCCTCGAGGCCGTGTCCTCCAACGTGGAAACTGAGCTGAAGAAGATCGGCCTGCGCCTCATCAATGTCAACGTCACCNNNNACGTCACCGACATCACCGACGAGAGCGGCTACATCGTCGCCCTCGGTAAGGAAGCCGCCGCCAAGGCCATCAACGACGCCAAGATCTCCGTGGCCGAGGCCGAGCGCTCCGGCGCCATCGGTGCGGCAGAGGCGGAGCGGGACCAGAGAGTTTCCGTGTCGAAATCCGACTCCGAGGCCATCTCCGGCGAGAACGAGGCGAAGGCCAGAGTCGCGGATTCCGACGCGACAAGACGCGAACGCGAGGCCGAAGCGATGAAGCGCGCCACCGCCGCCGAGAACATCGCCAAGGCAAAGGCCCAGGAGGAATCCTTCGACGCCCAGAAGAACGCCGAGGAAGCCAGACGCCAGTACGAGCAGGCCAAGCTGGAGGCCGACGTCATCGTCCGCACCGAGATCGACAAGAAGAAGAGGGAGCTGGAAGCCGAAGCCGAGGCCGAGCAGATCAGACGCCGGGCCAAGGGTGAGGCGGACGCCACTCTCATGAAGATGCAGGCCGAGGCCGACGGCGCCAAGGAGATCCTCATGAAGCAGGCGGAGGGCTTCGCCGAGATCGTGAAATCCGCCGGAGGAGACGCCAACGCCGCTATCCGCCTCATGGTGGCCGACAAGCTGGAGGAGATCACCCGCATCCAGGTGGAGGCCGTCAAGAACCTGCAGATCGACAAGATCACCGTCTGGGATTCCGGCGCGAAGACCGCGGACGGCAAAAGCACCACCGCCGACTTCATCTCTGGGCTCTACAAGTCCATCCCGCCGCTGAACGAGATGTTCGACATGGCCGGCATGAAGCTGCCCGAGTATCTGGGCACGGAAAAGCCCGCGGACAAGGGGGAATCCGATCCCGACGGCAAGGCCGAATGACGGACGCGGACCCAAAGCGGTCCAAAGAATAATCGAACAATCGGAGAAATCCGGCAAAACGGACGCTTGCTGTATGGCAGGCGTCTTTTTTGCGTTGTGAGGTCCCGTTGACCGGACCGGTCAATTTCCGACGCTTCCATATAAAAAAGCAGAAATCCGGACGGTTCGTTCAGGTTTGATTCATTGAAGAAGGTTGAAATTAACAAAAAATTCATGAAAATTGGCCAGGCGTTTGCTATAATGTAACAAATTGGCCGGGATCGAATATGCACCGTTCCGATCAATACAAATTATCAAATCAGAGGTCATTATGAGATTCAAGAGACTGTTGGCTCTCATCCTGAGCGCTTCGCAGATTTCAGGATTGGGAATGAGTACCGCATGGGCGGCTGGAGAAGCAGGCAGCGGGATTCCGGATGATGGAACAGGATGGGAAATCTCTCTGCCCGGTCAGGACGAGTATACGGACGACGGGAACGGCTGGGAAATTGACCTCGGGGAAGAAGAGAAGCGTTCCCCTTCTTTTGAAGTATCTGAATCTGGCAAAAGAGGGGATATCGGCATCATTATGTCCGGTCTGACGATTACGGCTCCGGCAGACGGGGAATGGATTTCGTATCTTGATCTTCCGTATCTTGAGTGGTATTCTGTCAGCGGAGCGGAGGGATACAGAGTTTCCATCAGGAATCTGGGTACGAACGAGAAAATCCTGGATAACAAATGGACCAGAAATACATATCTCGATCTGACAAACAGGCTGGATCAGGCTAACTGTTCCTATACAATCTGGGTCGGAGCCATGGCCTCGAAGAGCGACCCCGGAGAAAGCGCCT
>CACYWX010000146.1 GCA_902778205.1 uncultured Ruminococcus sp.
CGCAGCCTGAGCCTGCAAATGCCTGAGAGCCTCCTGTTATTTCTTTACGATTCGCTCACAAGAGATTATCTTGCTCTGCGTCTCTGGGATGCCATAAAGGTGATGCCGCACAGGGAGGCCATCATCGCAATGGCAAGCGGGATGATCGGGGTCGTGTCGCCAGTCTTGGGCGGCTCCACTGTCTTTTCAACGGTAACTGTCACAATACCGGGTTTATTCGGTACATCAGGACCTGTCACCTTCGCCACGTTGGTAACATATCCGGCTTTGGAGTCAGCTTCCGTAACCTTATAGCTCGTTGTGAAGCTCTTCTCTGCACCAGGATCCAGCGAATCAATGGTCCACTTGTCTCCGGTCAGCGCATCCTCCACCTTGATGTCGGTAACGGTTACGTCACCATCGTTGATAACAGTCACCTTGTAGGAGATGGTCTCTCCAACTGTGTATGCCTTTCCGTTCTTCGGCGTGTTGGTAACAATCTTATTGACTGTAATGTGAGGAGATTTCTCAGCCGGTTTCGTCGGTACGGTAATCTCATCTTCTCCGGGAGGAACATCCTCTTCTTCCGGAGTAGCTACGGCCTTGTTGGTTACGCTGCCAGCCTCACCGTCTGCCTCTGTTACCACATAGGTTGCCGTAAAGGTCTCAGTCGCGCCCACATCCAGGCTTTCGATTGTCCAGTGATCTCCGGTGAGTTCGTCGTCCACCTTGATATTTGTCAACGGAATGTCACCGTCGTTGGTCACTGTAATCGTGTAAGTAATGGTCTCACCAACGACAAAGGTCTTTCCATCCGCCGGAGCATGTGGGGCAGATGGAAGATGGAGGGATACTCCTCCTTCAGCGCGGCCATGGCGTCCTTCACGGCATCCCGGATGGAGGCGTCGTCCTCCACGATCCGGCGGATGATGTGGGCCTGGAGCGCGCCGGGCAGGAAGCCGAGAGAATGTCCGTGGGTGATGGCGGCGGCCTCCGCACCCAGCCTGTCCGACTCCTCGATGGGAAAGGGAGAGTCGCAGAAATACAGCCCGATGGGAGCCGTCCGCATGACGCCTCCGCATCCCTTGCTGTGGTTGATCCTGTTTTCGATGGAGCCGAATTCGTCGTGGGCGGCATAATAGGCGAGGGATCCGAGGCAGGTGTTCCCGGGCGCCCTCCGTGAGAACAGCTCGGGAAGCTCGGCCAGCCGGACCGCGGGATGCTTCAGAGGATAGCCGGACGACTGCGTTCCGTACCAGTCCCGGTATGCCTGCGCCAGGAAATAGGGATACCCTTCGAAGATACCGCAGGAATATTCGGGGGTCCCCAGCAGGAGTCCCGCCGCGGTGAAGAGGGTCATCTGGGTGTCGTCCGAGACAAGCCCTCTGCCGTAGTCGTACCGGGTGATCCCCTTCGGACCGTAAATGCCGAAGATGGATTCCTCCGCCATAAACTCGATGGTATAGCCAAGGGCGTCTCCGGCAGCTCCGCCGATCAGACAGCCCCTGAATTTGTCGGGCGATCTCATGTTTCTCTCCTTTCCGTCCTCATTGCATCCTCATCGTCGGAACTGCCGGACCTCCGCGGTTCCGTCCGTACCTGTCAGCGCTCCTTCCTCTTCGCGATGAACCCGGCGCAGAGGACGGTCAGCAGAACCGCCGGTCCGCAGCCCAGGAAGGATCCGCATCCGGATTTTTCGGTTCCCGTTGTCGCCGTTGACGTGGCGGCAGAATCGGTTCCGGCATTGTCCGCGGGTGTTTCCGGCGTTTCGGCGGGCTCACCCACGGCAGGTTCTGCGGCGGCCGGTTCCTCAGCGGCGGGAGCCGGTTCCTCGGGCGCGGGGGCGGGCTCTTCCTTCTTGCCGGCCCGGATGGTGAAGGATATGGAGTCGATCACGTCGTATCCGTCGTTCGCCAGAAGGAACATGGTGTAGTCCCCCGCCGGAAGATCCGCGTAGTCGCTCCGGTCCGTGTTGTGCGTGCCTTCCTTGATGCTGAACGGCTCCATGGGGGTATGGCCGTCCGCCACGTAGTACCAGTAGATGGACTGCGTTCCGCCGCCCGGGATCTCTCCCGCGGGATACAGGCCCACCCAGTCCTTGCCCTCGCCGTTGGCCGTGACCAGGATGTCGTCGCCCTCCGTGTAGGAGTATCTGTCCAGCTCCAGGGTGGCAAGGACTGTGATGTCGATGGAATCGAAGGGCTCGTAGCCGTCGTTGAGCAGAAGCCAGACGGTGTATTCCCCGGGCGGGAGCATGTCGTATTCCGCGCGGCTGTTGGACCGCTGTTCCCGGATGTCGACGGCTTCACCGGGTTCGGCATCCTCCGCCACATAGTACCAGTAAATCGACGCGGGACCGCCGGGGGTCTCGCCCCTGCCGTAGATGCCGACCCAGTCCTTGCCCTCGCCGGACGCGGTGATGAGGATGTCCTCGTTCTGGGCGTATTCGGTCTTGGGCATGGTCAGGTATTTCTCCGCCGCCGACGCGGTGACGGTCAGAGCGACCAGCGCGGTCAGAAGGAGCAGAACCGAAATGAGCTTTTTCATGGGATATTCCTTCCTTTCTTTATGGTTTCGGGCTTTGCCCGCTGTTGGGTGTCTTTCTTTCGTATATGGCTTCAGAGGAACGCCGGCCGGTTCCCCCGGGATGTCTTCTTTCTTCTCTGGGCCGCCAAGGCGCATCCCAGAACAGCGGGAAGAGCGGCACTGCCGACAGCCGATCCGCAGCCTGATTCCGTGCGTCCGGCCGTCTGGTCCCCGGCTGTGTCTCCGGGCTCCGCCGTGACCGGTTCCGTCTCCGGACCGGCGGTTTCCGTCTCCGGCTCAGGCTCGGCGGAGCGGGCAGTGTTCCAGTCTCCCGGGACCATGTACTGGGCGGAGGCCGTCCATTCGCCGTTCACGAAGTCCCGTCCGCGCACCATGACGCTGTGCTCCGCGACTTCCACGAACAGGCCCTCGGAGCCGTAGAGGTACTCCCCGGGAACGACGTTGTACCCCGTCCAGAGATAGCCCACCGCCGAGGTGTTGAAGGCGCTGAAGGTCCTCGTGCCGTCTCCTGCGAACATCTCGTTGTACGAGGCCAGCTCCCAGTGGCTGTGGCCGTTGAAGAAGATCGTCTGCGGGTATTGCGAGAACAGCGCCGCGAGCTCCCCTCCGTTGGAAACGCCCCACCAGCCCTCCTCGGCCGTGCTCCCCGCCACGGTGTCCAGGATGGATTCGTGGCAGAAGACGAAGATCGGCCGATCGGGGGAGGCATCCTCGGCCAGCGCGTCCGCCAGCCAGTTCATCTCCTTTTTCGGGATGGGCAAAGGCGCGCCCGTGGTCTCTCCTGCGATAAAGATAAAATGGTATCCCCCGATCCAGCGGTCGAAATAAGGGCTTTCGTTGCCGGAGAATTCATTGAAGATCTCCATCTGCCGTTTATACCCGTCCCCAAAGGACACGTCATGGTTGCCGATGACAAAGTGGAGCGGCGGGACGCCCTCCCGGCTTTCGATGATCTCCCTGGCCCGGGCATATTCCGACTGCCGCCCGTGGTCCGCGATGTCGCCCACCGCCACGATGGCCGCGCTGTCCGGGCAGATCTTCGCCACGTCGTCCAGCATCATGCCCAGATGACGGTTGTGATCGTGGGAAGGATCGTCGGTGATGTGCCAGTCGCTGGTCACCTGAAAGCAGAAGAGGACCTCCCCCTGCCGGAAGGGAACGGCCTCCTCGGGCAGAGGGATGGACAGCACGGGCGAATCTCCGAACCGGTTCCGCGCGCAAGCCAGAATCTCCTCCGCTCCTTCGGGGATCGTCAGCCATTCCGGAAGCGTGACGGTGATTTCCTGTTCTCCCTCCGCGTGGGCCCGCATCAGCCGCGTCATGCCGTCGAGGGGCGTCCCGTCCTTCCCCCACCACAGGATGACCTCATCCGCCGCGCCGTCCGGGGACAGGGTGATGGTCACCGAACCGCCCGCCAGACCTTCCGCGCACCGGGGAGCCGTGTAGCTGCCCTGTACCGGCGTTCCGGGGACCTTCGCCTCCGCAACGGAGAACTGAACCACCGCCAGGGGATCCTCCGAGGTCCCGTCCGACGAGAAGAGTCTTGCGGTGTAGGCTCCGGCAGGCAGGGTTCCGCTCTCCGGTTTCAGCGAAGTCTTTTTCCCGTTGTGCTCCGGCAGGACCGCGAAGGAAGCGAGGGGAGCCGCGGACCGGAAATCCTCCCCGGAGCGCCACAGCCCGACCCATTCCTCACCCGCGCCAAAGGCCGTCACCTCGGGGAAATCTCCCTCGTACAGGTTCGCCGCCTCCGGGACCAGTCTCTTGTCCGCCGCGGGCAGGATCAGAATGTCCACGGACTCCGAAACGGTATAGCCGTCGTCCAGCAGAAGGAAGACGGTATACGCGCCTCCGGGCAGGGAGCTGTATTCCGGGCGGCTGTTGCTCCTCTGCCTCCGGATGTTCACCTCTTCGCCGGGTTCCGCGTCGCCCTCCACATAGTACCAGAAGATCGAGGCCGGGCCGCCGGGCACCTCGCCCCTCGCGTAGATGCCGACCCAGTCCTTTCCCCGGCCGTAAGCCGTAACGAGGATGTCCTCGCCCTCCTCGTAGACGGCCTTGTCCGTGGCCAGCTTCGGAACGGTGTCCGCCGCAGAGACCGGAAAACCGGAGGAAATGGCAAGAGGCAGAGCCAGCGCGGCCAGAACCGCGGTTTTCAAAAGACGATGCATGATGATCAGGCCTTCCTTCGTTTCCGCCGCGCCGCAATCCTCAGGCCGACGGATGGATTCCATCTTCAGTATACCAAAAAATGCACAAAAACGCAAGAGGATTGCTGTCATTTACATGGAAAACGCCGATTTTTACCTGAGCGGCGGGTCATCACATGCGGCGATTCATTTTCCTGACTGTCCCCCCTTGCTTTTCTGCCCATAGTATGCTATACTGTTTTTATCTCAATACCGATTTCGGGCAGTGCGTCCCGCCGCTTCTCACACGCATCCCGGCATCCGTCGAAGAGCCGCGCGCGCCTGCCCCGATCCTCCGCTCCCCTCCGAAAAGGGACGGGACGGATCGAAATCATCTCAAATACTTTTCAGAGAGGAAATCAAAATGAACAAGAGAATTACCGCCCTCCTTCTTTCCGCCCTGCTCCTGCTGCCCATGACCGCCTGCGGCGAGAGCAGCGAGAACACGGACGAACCCTCCGCGGCCGAAACGGAGCTTGCCCCCGAAATCACCCCGGAAGAGGAGGAAACGGAGCCCGTCATTTCCGACGATCTTCCCGAATCGGACTTCGAGGGCTACGAATTCGTGATCTACAACTCCAACCCGGAAACCAACACCTGGTTCACGACGGTTCACGTGACCGCGGAGGAGGACTCGGCGGACGCGATCCCCGCGGCGATCTTCAAGCGCAACCTCGCCGTGGAGGACCGGCTGAACGTCAAGATCTCCGAGGTCGAGCAGACGGCGGACCAGATCAAGAACGCGATCATCTCCGGCGACAGCTCCTTCGACATGACCCTCATGCAGGGCGCGAACATCCTCGCCCAGGCGCAGTCCGGCTATCTCATCGACCTGAAGACCCTTCCCCATCAGAATTTCGAAAAGCCCTACTGGGATTACAACGCCTACAGGCAGCTCTCCATCTGCAACAAGCTGTTCGTCTGCGTCGGCGACTTTTTGACCACGCAGATCGACGAAACCATCTGCATGTTCTTCAACAAGGGCATCCTCACCGATTACAACCTGGAGGATCCCTACGAGCTGGTGGACAGCGGAAAATGGACTCTGGACAAACTGGCCGAAATGGCGTCCGTCAGCGGAAACGACACCAACGGCGACGGCGTCTACGACACCAACGACAACTACGGCATAATGTCCTGGCGCGGCGTCTTCTACATGTTCCTTCTGAACGGCTGCGGCAACACGCTGGTGGAGAAGAACGAGGAGGACATTCCGGTCTACACCTTCAACAGCGAGGCCTTCATCAATTCCTACGAGAAGATCCTCGGCATCATCCACGGTGAAAAGAAGATCTACTTCGACGCGGAAAAGGACGCAAACAATCACCGCGTTCAGGAGGTCATGTTCCCCGCCAATCAGGTCCTGTTCTGGTCCGAGTGCATCAGCTGGGCCAAGGCGCTCCGCGAAATGGAAGCGAACTTCGGAATCCTCCCCGCCCCCAAGTATGACGAAGCGCAGTCCCAGTATTATTCCTGCAACAACGGCAACTTCTTCGGCATGTCCGTGCCCGTATCCGTTTCCGACAGGGACCGCGCGTCCGTCATCATCGAGGCCCTTCAGTCCGCGTCCACGCAGACCGTTCTGTCCGCCTATTACGACGTCACGCTGAAGTCCAAGTATTCCCGGGACGAGGAATCTGCCAAAATGGTGGACATCATCTTCGACAGCACGACGTACGACTGCTCCACATTCTACGGCCTCGGAAGCGTCAAGACCAACATCTACACCATGGCCTCTGACAACAACACGGACATCGCGTCCTTCTACAAGAAGCAGCAGAAGTCCCTGTCCAAGACCATCGACAAGATGGTGGCGAAGATCCAGGAGCTGGACTGAACCCAATTCCGTGAGGGCAGTTTGCGCATGAAGAACAACATCATCGTCGCCGGCGTTCCGAGAGCGGGCAAAAGCACGATTTCCCGACTCCTTTCCAAACGATACGGCTACCAGCACATCAGCATGGACACGATCATCGCGGGATTCGAGCGGTGCTTCCCCGAAACGGGGGTGAATACGTACCAGGGGCTGTCGTCCATGGACACCCTGCGCGTCATCAGCGGGAAAATGGCTCCCTTCGTCCGGGCGATGCTGGACAGCGCGGGAACCTGCGGCTTCGAGCCCGGCATGGTTCTCGACATGTATCAGCTCCTGCCGGAGGATTACGACCGATATATCCGCGGCGCAAACTGCGAAATCGTCTATCTCATCACCTCGGACGTAACGCCGGAGGAGCGCTTTCTGATCCAGAAGAGGTACGACACCGAGCGGGATTATACCTACGGACGGCCGGACGAGGAGCTGAGGGAAGGCGCGGAATACATCGTGGAGCAGAGCCTTTTGATAAAGGAGCAGTGCGAGGCCCTGGGCCTTCCGTACTATGAGACTGCCCGGGAAAGGGAGCGGGTCTTTCAGCGCATCATGAAGGAGTTCGATCCCTCGAAAGGCTCTGCTGGTACGGACACGCGCGTGATTCCCTGACATACGAAAGCGGGAAGGATGGTTTTCCCCACCCTTCCCGTTTTTCTGTATCATGATTTTTTGAAGCGCTCGATCCTCTGACCCGTCGCCCGCTGTTTCTCCCGTGCGGCTTCTGCGGCGGGACTTTTCGTGTGCGGCGGATCAGTCCATGCGGCGCAGCCGGACGATCCCGGCGATCCCGCAGCCGCCGTTTCCGTCACCCTCCATGAGGATGCGGATGTCGGGCGAAGATCCGGGTTCGAGGGTGAAGTCCTCCGTAGCGAACCCGCCGCGCGGGGACTCCGCTTTCCCGACGGACACGCCGTCCACGAAGACCTCGGCACTCTTTCCCTTCATCTTTCCGAAGAG
>CACYWX010000147.1 GCA_902778205.1 uncultured Ruminococcus sp.
CGGAAACGGACGATCCCGAAACGGCGGAGAAGCGGACAGAAACGGAGGAGACTATGAACGAAGCGCGGGACGCGGTCCCGGAAAAAAGCTGGCCCCGGGCGGAGGAGAAGCCCTTCAACCGCCTGAGCGTGACGTATTCATCGGAGAGTCCGGTGAAGCTCACCGTATCCTACACGGTATTCGGCAAGGAGACCGTGGACGTCTTCTATCTGGAGGCCGGGGAGAACGCCGTCTTCTCCGCCCTGATCAAGCCGTACCTGAAGGGGCAGATCGCCCAGAGCCCGAAGATCCTCTCCGCCGAGCCGCTCCGGAAGGGAGACGCGGATCCGGTCATTATGGCCTTCACCACCGAGGAGGCCCCGGTATACGCGAAGGACGTGCTTTATCTGGAGGGCAGCCGGTACAAGGTGGGGATCAAGCTGTCCTGGGGCGGCGGGATCTCGGAGATCTACGACCGGGACAATCCCGTCAAGGGACTGGACAATCTCTGCAACAACTGCGACACGGGGCGGCTCATCCAGCAGTCCTACTACGGCACCGGAGCCAACGGGGAGTACACCCCCGGGGAGTTCAACGGCTCGGTGTGGTCCTACAATCCGGTGCAGGGCGGGAACAAGTACAACCAGCCCAGCCGGATCATCGACGTCGCCGTGGGGGAGAATTCCGTCACCGTCAAGGCTCAGCCCGGCGACTGGTCCACCCGGGATTTTCTGACTCCCTCCTACATGGAGAACACCTACACGGTCTCGGAGGACTGGATCCGCATCGACAACCGTTTCGTGGACTTCTCCGGCTGGGACAATCCGCCCCGGTCCCAGGAGATCCCGGCCTTCTACACGGTGAACTGGCTGGACGCCTTCGTGCGTTACGCGGGACGCTCCTCCTGGACGGGTGACGCGCTGACCTGGGAGAGGGACCTGCCCTTCTGGGGGGACTCCTCCGTGCACGACCGGTGCGTATTCCCGCTGGAGGCCGGACAGACGGAAACCTGGTGCGCCTGGGTGAACGAGGCGGCGGACTACGGCATCGGCCTCTACGTCCCCGGAGCGGACATTCTGCTGGCCGGGCGTCACGCCTACAACGGCTCGAAGGATCCCGCCGACGGTGCCACCAACTATGTCGCGCCGCTGGAGACCTTCGCCATCACGCCCTACCGCCCCGTGGAATACTCCAGCCTCATCGCCACGGGCTCCGTCTCCGCCATCCGGTCGGTCTTTGAGGAGAACCGGGATTTCACGGACAACGCCTTCCTGGCGGCCAATTCCGGACGGAAGCTGACCGCGGACTACCAGACCCTGGTCTTCGACTCCCCGGACATGGCGGCGGTGTTCCGGGATCCCGTCCACAACGCCTCTGCGTCCTTCGACGGGGACCTGGGAGCGGTCTGTCTCACGGCGGACACGGGCTCCGATCCCTACATCGGCATAGGATACGGCGCCTCCTCCCCCGCCCTGTCCGCCGACGATTACCGCTCGATCCGCATCGAGTACATGATCCCGGAGGAGGACTGGGAGGCGGAATACTCGGCGGAGCTGTTCCTCTGCGCGGGAGACACCCTTCAGCCCACGGCGGGAATCTCCGTCCGGATGTCCGGCCTCCTCGCCGACGGAGAATGGCACACGGAGGAGATCAGCCTGGACGAGGAATTCTGGCACGGGGAGATCCATCTGATCCGCTTCGATTTCTTCGACGGCTGCGCCGACGGAGACCGGATGTATGTGAAAAGGATCGAGCTGCTGCCCTAAATGACGGCAAAACAAGGGACTGACGCACTAACTCCTGAAATCAGAGAAATGCGACAGCCCCTTGTTTATTGTTTTGTTCCCTCAGCCCTCAGATCACGTACATATCCGCGGAATCGCTGCGCATCAGATCCGCCAGAGTGACGCCGGAGAAGTAGTCCCGGGTCAGCTCGTAAAACTTCTGCCACATGGCGAGGGTCCTGCATTCCGCCGCCCGTTCACAGGGCTTCGCTCCCTCGGACAGGCAGGCCACCGGAGCAAGATCCTCCTCCGTCACCCGGAGAATGTCGTAGACCCGGTATCCGTCCGGCTCCCTGGTCAGACGGTATCCTCCGCCCTTGCCCTGCTGTCCCTCGATCAGGCCGTTTTTGGTCAGCACGGGCAGGATCTTTTCCAGATACTTCAGGGAGATGTCCTGACGGGCGGCCACCTCCTTCATGGGGATGAACCCGCCGTCGGAATGCTCCGCCAGATCGATCAGAACCCGGAGCGCGTACCGGCCTCTTGTGGAAATCATCACGATGTTTGTCCTCCGCTGTCTTACGCCCCGAAAGCTCCGGACATGTCTGCCTCGGAGCGGTCGGGGGATTTGTTTGATTCGTCGGTTGGCTCCGGGCAGGCCGGAGGAAGAATTTTATTCCGCGAACAGCGGGGTGGAGAGATAGCGGTCGCCGGTGTCGGGCAGCAGCGCCACGATGGTCTTTCCCTGATTTTCGGGACGCTTTGCCAGCTCCACGGCGGCATGGACGGCGGCTCCGGAGGAGATCCCCACCAGCACGCCCTCCCTGCGTCCGATGCGGCGTCCTTCGGCGAAGGCATCCTCGTTGGTGACGGCGATGATCTCGTCATAGACGCCGGTGTTCAGCACATCGGGAATGAAGCCCGCGCCGATGCCCTGGATCTTGTGAGGTCCGGGCACTCCGGTGGACAGCACGGCGGAAGAGGCGGGCTCCACAGCCACCACCTTCACGGCGGGATTCTTCGACTTCAGGTACTCGCCCACGCCGGTGACGGTGCCTCCGGTTCCGACGCCCGCCACGAAGATGTCCACTTCTCCGTCGGTGTCCTCCCAAATCTCGGGACCGGTGGTGCGGCGGTGAGCCTCCGGATTGGCGGGATTCACGAACTGGCCGGGGATGAAGGCGTCCGGGATCTCCTTGGCCAGCTCGTCGGCCTTGGCGATGGCTCCCTTCATGCCCTTCGCGCCCTCGGTCAGGACCAGCTCCGCGCCGTAGGCCTTCATGAGCTGGCGGCGCTCCACGGACATGGTCTCGGGCATGACGATGATGATCCGGTAGCCCTTCGCCGCCGCCACCGCCGCCAGGCCGATGCCGGTGTTGCCGCTGGTGGGCTCGATGATGACGGAACCGGGCTTCAGCTTTCCGGATGCCTCGGCGTCGTCGATCATGGCCTTGGCGATGCGGTCCTTGACGGATCCGGCGGGGTTGAAGTACTCCAGCTTGGCGAGGACCTTCGCTCCCAGGTTCTCCTCCTTCTCGATATGGGTCAGCTCCAGCAGGGGAGTCCTTCCGATCAGCTGATCCGCGGACGTATATACCTTTGACATATTGACAACTCCTCCGATTTTATTTATACCACCTGTCCGGTAGGTTGGTATTATAATAGCACGGGAGATCCCGTTTGTCAAGGGGGAAAATGAAA
Source organism: uncultured Ruminococcus sp. (assembly GCA_902778205.1). Lineage (GTDB taxonomy): Bacteria > Bacillota > Clostridia > Oscillospirales > CAG-272 > UMGS1696. The sequence goes on from CACYWX010000147.1 coordinate 3,405, forward strand.
AAACCGGAGATTTTTTTCCCTGATTGGGGAGCCCATCCCGGGAGCTGGTCCGGGATAACGGAAAAGAAAAAGCCTCCGGATCCCGGGGGATCGCGGAGACTGCTCTTCTCTCTGTTCAGTTCAGGCGTCCGAACTGCTCGAAGGGCCATACCCGGAACAGCACCACGCCCACCACGCGGTCCATGGAAACACAGCCGACGGCGGTGTTCCGGGAATCGGAGGAGGTGGAGCGGTGGTCGCCCATGACGAACCACTGGTTTTCCGGCACCTGATAGGGGAATTCGATGTTGCAGTTGCCCAGCGCTTTCTCGCTGACATAGGGCTCGGTCAATTCCCTGTCGTTGACGTACACCGTGCCGTCCTCCTCGATGCGGACCCATTCTCCGGGTGCGGCTATGACCCGCTTCACCAGGAGCTTGTTGTCGGCGTAGAAGGCCAGAAGGTCCCCCGTGCGGAAGGAGTTCCCCTTCCAGGCCACGATGATGTTGCCGTCCTCGATGGTGGGCGTCATGGAGGAGCCATAGGTACGGAGCACCGGCATCCACAGGGTAGCCACCAGCACCGCCGCGGCCGCTACTACCACCAGGGAATAAATCGTGGAGCGCAGGACCCGGCGGAACCGCTCCCGGTGCTTGGTGCGCCGCAGCTCGGCCTCCAGGATTTCCACGTCCGGCATCTCGACTGTTGATTGGTATCCGACTCTCTCTGCCGGTCCGACGTCCTCTGTCAGCTCGTACAGATCCTCGTCACGCTGTTTTCGTCTGCTCATAGATCGACTGATTCCACCCTTCCCGGATTATCTTCCCTGTGCGGCGCCGTCCCCTGCCGCGTTCTGCGACGCCGGTACGCTGCCCGACCGTTTCGCTGCTGCCTCCAGCATCTGCCGGCATTTCTGGGCGGTGGCGGCCTCCATCTCCCGGCATTTTTTCGCCGTGGTCATGATGAGCTGCTCCGCTCTCTTCTTGCTCTCTTCCTCCCGGAGGGCGTTGATCCGATCCTGATCCTCGCTCCGTCGTTTGATATTTTCCATATAGAGCTTCGACGCCTCTTCCGCGTCCTCGAAAATCTTCGTCAGGCTGAGGGAGGCCTCGGCGATGGATCCCGCCTTTTCGATGGTGATCCGCCTCTCCTCCGCCTTGGCGCGCAGAGCGGTCACTTCCTTCTGAAGCCGCTCCACAATGCGCCCCTGTTCCACGAGGAGCTCCAGCAGCTCCGTCCGTCTCAGTCTCCGGAGTTCTTTTTCTGTCAAGGATTCGTCCCTCCCATCCGGGATCGACGCCCGGTCATTGTCATCCGAGGATATTATACACCATCCCTGCTCTCTTTGCAAGGGAGGAAGACGGATTTCAGCGTGTTTTTTCCGGGAAAGGCTATGCATCCGGCGGGATTTGTGGTATAATGCATGCGGAAACTTTTTTGATTTTACCAGACTCGGGTTTTTATTCATGAAGAAAACTCCCATGCGGACGCGGGACCTGCTGTTCGCGTTCGTTCTGGCCGGACTGCTCTTTTTGAAGTGCAGACTGTTCTATCCGCCGCTGATGCTGGCGGGCTACGAACCGGCCTTTTCCCTGGCCACGGCGGCCATCCTTCTGGCGGTGTTCGCCGCGGTATCCTTCCTGTCCCCGAGGGCGGCGCGAATCACGGAGGGCATCCTCTACACGCTGATCTCCGTCTTCATGGCGGTGGACTCCGTGTATCTGGCCTACACCTCCAAGCTCCCCTCCGTCACCCAGCTGGGCATGGCCTGGCAGATCGGGGACGTGTCCTCCACGGTGATGGATCTCATGCGGGTGCGGCACGTGGCGCTGATCCTGGATCTCCCCGTGTGGCTCAACCTCATGATCCACCGGCGCTCCCTCCGGGCGATCCTCATGAAAAGCCGCGCAGGACGGGCCGCTGAAGCCTTCCTCGACCGGGAGCTGCCCCGGATTCCCTCCTCGGCGGTCCTCTCCGGCTGCGCCCTGGCCGCGGCGGGATGCGTGTTCCTCTGGCCCGGCTTTCGGGGAGAATATCTGGAGAACGAGATCTTCGCCTATCACGCCCGGGACATGATCTCAGCCGTCTCCCCCGGCATCGAAAAAAGGCCGGTGGACAAGAGCCGCTACGCCTCCCCCGACTGGTCCTCGAGCCGGTACTGGGGTCTGGCTGAGGGGCGGAACGTCATCATCATTCAGGTGGAGGCCCTGCAGAACTTCCCGGTAGGCGCGTTCTACGACGGGCAGGAGCTGACCCCGTCGCTGAACCGGATGATCGCGGAGGACACGCTGTACTTCGACCATTACTATTATCAGATCGGCGGCGCCAACACGGCGGACGCGGAATTCGCGGTAAACAATTCCCTCTTCGCGCCGGAGGCCAACGGCGCCTATGTGCAGTACCCGGGAAACCGGTACTGTTCCCTGGCCATGCTTCTGAAGGACCACGGCTACGGGACGGCGCGGGCCTTCCACGGATACATCGGCTCCTTCTGGAACCGGGAGAACGCCTATCCGGGCCAGGGCTTCGACGATTTTGTCTCCCTGGAGGATCTGGAGCAGACCGACATGTTCCCCATGGGGCTGTCGGACAGGGAGTTCTTCCGGCAGACGGCGGACATCCTGACGGAACTTCCCTCGCCCTTCTACGCCCTCTGCGTGACGGTATCCTCCCACTACCCCTACGGGATCCCCCTGAAGGACCGGGACATCACGCTCGAGCCCCGGGACGAGGAGACGCTGTTCGGCCTCTATCTGCAGGCGGCCAACTACGCGGACCGGGCCATCGGGGAATTCATGGAGGAGCTGAAGGAGCGGGGACTCTACGACAATTCGGTGATCCTGATCTACGGAGACCACTACGCCCTGCCCAACACCACGGCGGCTATCGCCCGGCGGGTCTCCTCCGTCACAGGACGGGACTACACCATTTTCGACGTGTTCAACGTCCCCTTCCTGATCCACATCCCCGGCTCGGGGGTCACGGAAACCCATTCCGTCGCCGGCGGCCACATGGACGTCATGCCCACCCTGCTGTGCCTGCTGGGCATCACCAACGACCGGGCCGTCATGTTCGGGCAGAACCTTCTGGAGGCGGAGCACGGCTTCGTCTGCGAGGAGGCGCATGTGTCCGTGGGCTCCTTCATATCCGACGAGGTGTTCTTCCAGAAGCCTCACAACAACATCCGGTCCAATTTCCGCGTCTACCGGCGGGACACCATGGAGACGCTGGATCCCGACGACTTCGCCGACCTGTCGGAGGAGGCAGAGCGCCGGATCCTCGACTGTCAGGCGCTGCTGGCCCGGGACGACGTCTTTCTCGATCCGTAACGGAACCGGCTCCCCGGCTTGATCCGGGGGGAGCTCATGATTCGGAGGTGCATCATGACCGATCTTTACGCAGTGGAACCCTTCGGCGCGGCCTTTCACGAGAGCGCCGGGAAGCCCCACAACGTCCGCATGGCCCTGGCGCTGAAGGCCGTGGCGGAACGGGCTCCCATTGATTTTCTGCCCGGCGAGTACGTGCCGAGCGCTTCGTACATGACGCCGACCTCGGGGGTGTGGTACGCCTTCGGGGCAGGGTTCGCCGTGGACGAGGGGAAGCTGCGGCAGAACGAGGAGCAGTTCCCGGAGCTGGCAGACGAGCTGCGCGCCATCCGGGAGGACGTGCGGCAGTACAATACCGGCGCGGAGCTGCACGCTCACAAGGACAAATACATGGAGGCCATAGCCGCGGCGGGCGCGTGCTGGGGAGGAGGCTGGGCCGGCCACTCCAATCCGGACTACGACCGGCTCCTGTCCCTGGGCACCTCCGGCATCCGGGAGCTGATTCGGACATACCGGGAGAAGAATCCGGAGGAGGCGGACTTCTACGAAGGATGCTCCATCGTCATGGATGCTCTTGACATTCTGGGCGCCCGGTTCCTGGCTCTGGCGGAGGAGAGAGCGGCGTCGGCTGAGGGAGAGGAAAAGGCAATCTACGAAAAGCTGGCCGAAACCTTCCGGATCATCCCGCAGAACCCGGCTCCGGACATGTGCGCGGCGGTGTGCCTCTTCTGGATGACCTTCACCTTCGACGGCATCGACTCCCCCGGACGGTTGG
>CACYWX010000148.1:0-618 GCA_902778205.1 uncultured Ruminococcus sp.
GGCTTTGTGGTCACAGAGATTTCCGAACCTGTTCTTTCAGGTTGATTTTTCATCAGATATCGTTTTTTCGACTGTCTTTCGACAGTCTTGTTTTTGTGCTTGTCTGCTCCACCTTACCTTCAGAGGTTAGTTTCAAACTTTCCTCCCGTTATCCTTATCCTTGGTCATCGCCGGGAACGTCCCGTCCTGTCGTCCCGGACTTATCCGATTCTCCGTCTCACTTCGCGCTCTTCCGCCGGTCCTCGGCGATGGCCACGTAGCCCATGAGGCCGCCCCAGTGGTAGAAGTTGTTGCTGTTGGGCTTGTCGCAGCCTTCCCCGTCGTATCCGCTGTAGTTCTCGTGGACGTGGCCGCGCTCCTCCCATTCCTTCAGCAGGACCCGCCGGGAGGACTCCGCCAGAAGCTCCATTTCCCGCTCCATGCCGGCCGCGGTCAGAGCCTCGTACACCAGATAGTTCATGGGCGCCCAGATCCGTCCCCGCCAGTAGTCCTGATCCGGGAAGGCCGGGTCGCTCCGGGAGATGGAGGGCAGCATGAAGTCCCCGCCCAGCTCGGAGGGCTCGCAGAGGTATTTCTCCGACATGGAACGCTTTTTTTCTTCCGTGACCTTTGACGAGA
>CACYWX010000148.1:626-8071 GCA_902778205.1 uncultured Ruminococcus sp.
GAGAAGAGGCTGTAGAGGTTTGTCGGGGAGATCCGGTGGGAGAACGCGCCCGTCACGGCGTCCCGGTTCTCGTAGATCCCGGTGTCCGGATTCCAGAGGGTCTCCATGGCCTCCTCCGCCCTCTCCAGACGCTCCTTCAGCACGGGCACGGCGTCCTCCGCTCCGGCGATCTCAGCCAGACGAATCAGGCACCGGCAGTCCTGGATGAAGAGGCCGGTGAGGCCCACGTCGGACAGAAGCATGATCTGCCGCTCCGGATCGAAGGCCGCGCCGTCGTACATGGGGGAGTTGTCCAGGCCCGATTCAAACTTCGCCCCCTGGAGATTGCCCGTGTCGTGGACCTCGAAATACCGTCCGGTGCGCGGCTCGAACCGTTCGGAGCCCCAGCACATGGTGCCGTCACCGAGAGTCCTGTGCCCGGAGAACCAGGTATTCCAGCGGTAAAGCGCCGGGAAGATCTCCCGGACAAACCAGTCGTCCCGGAACCGCTCCCAGAGTCTGAGGACCACCATGGAGCCCACGGGAGGCTGGGACCGGTCGAAGCTCTTGTTGCCGTCGGCGGCGCCGAAGTTCGGGACGAAGCCGTCCTCCGTGGCCTCATTCGTGATGGCAAAAGCGTTGAGGTAGGCCAGCTCCCGGCTCCCGAACTGGCTCATGAGGGCGGCGAAATACGTGTCCCAGTCGAAGAGGACGTATCCGCCCCAGCCCTCGCTCCAGGCCCGGCTCACGGGAGAGCAGATCCGGTCGTGCTCCGGCTCGTAGACCGTATCCCACGCCAGACAGCTCCGCATGGCCTGATACGCTCCGGCGTTGTGCCCGTAGGAGCGCTCCTCCTCCACAGCCGCCGCACGGGCCTCGTCCAGCATCGCCCGGACCTCTTTTGCGGACGCGGGAACCGTGGACACGGCGACCGGCTCGTCAAGGGTCACGGCCATATACGGGCAGAGCGCACTGACATGAGCATAGGAGTCCTTTCGTCCGGTGGTGAAGACCTCTATCCGGCGGCCGTCCTCAAATTCCGCCCCGATGCGCTCTCCCCTCCTGAAGAGGGTCCCGGGCTTGCCCCACAGAAGGGACGCCTCGATCACCAGAGCGGGGGCGCGGGTTGCTTTCCCCTCGGGCGTCACAAGGATGTACTGCTCCCCGTCCCTCACCGTGCTCTCCACCGTCACGGAGACCCTCCCCGCCTGAAAGGTCAGGCTGGTGTAGGAGCCGTCCCAGGTGCGGGAGCCCGGCCTCAGCCCGTGGTCGCCCACCTTCAGGTCCCGGATCAGCCCGGCGTCGGCGAAGTCCTTGAAGCAGAGGCCGATGCAGAAGCCGTAGGGCAGCAGCGCATGGGCCGTCATGGAGCGGTAGTACCAGGTGTTCCAGCCCCGGTTGGTCCTCTGTCTCAGTTCATCGTATGTCATGGGGAATTGTCCTCCCTTTTCGCTGATTCCGCGGATCCTGGACCCGCCTTCCGTCGGATCCATCATACCACACCGGGGCACCCCTTGTCAAGAGCGCGCCGGTCTGGGAGGATCCGGTTCCGTTCTTGACAGCGGCCGTCCCCGTATGCTATAATGAGCCCGTCAGAGCCATTCCCCATCCTATTACCAGACAGGAAAGGACGATAACCGTGGAAAAATACCTGATCAATCCCAACCAGAAGCTCTCCGCCATCAGCCGGGACATTTACGGAGCCTTCAGCGAGCATCTGGGCCGCTGCATCTACGAGGGCGTCTACGTAGGAGCCGATTCCCCGATCCCGAACGTCAACGGCATGCGGACCGACGTGGTCGAGGCCCTGAAGGCGGCGGGACTGCCCGTGCTCCGCTGGCCGGGAGGATGCTTCGCCGACGAGTACCACTGGAAGGACGGCGTCGGACCGAAGGAGAACCGCAAGAAGATGATCAACACCCACTGGGGCGGCGTGGTGGAGGACAACTCCTTCGGTACCCACGAGTTCTTCGAGCTGTGCCGCCAGATCGGATGCGACGCCTACGTCACCGGCAACCTGGGCTCCGGCACGGTGCAGGAGATGAGCGAATGGGTGGAGTACATGACCTTCGACGGCGTCTCCCCCATGGCGGACCTCCGGAAGCAGAACGGAAGCGAAAAGCCCTGGAGGCTGAAATACTTCGGCGTGGGCAACGAGAACTGGGGCTGCGGCGGAAACATGAGCGCGGACTTCTACGCCGATCAGTACCGCCGGTACGCCACCTACGTGCGCCAGTACGACTTCAAGAACCGCGTGAGAAAGATCGCCTGCGGCCCGAACTCCGGCGACTACAGCTGGACCGACACCCTCATGAAGAAGGCGGGGCGCGCCATGGACGGCCTGTCCCTCCACTATTACACCGTCACCGGCGACTGGAGCCACAAGGGAAAGGCTCTGGAGTTCACCGACGAGCAGTACTACACCACCCTGGAGAAGGCCTGGGTGATGGAGGAGCTGGTCCGGAGGCACGACGCGGTCATGGACCGGTACGATCCGGACAAGAGGGTCGGTCTGATCGTGGACGAATGGGGCACCTGGCACGACGTGGAGGAGGGGACGAATCCCGGCTTCCTGTACCAGCAGAACGCCATCCGCGACGCCCTGGTGGCCGGTCTGACCCTGAACATCTTCAACAAGCACAGCGACCGGGTGAAAATGGCCAACATCGCCCAGACCGTCAACGTGCTCCAGTCCGTGGCCCTGACCGACGGGGAGGACATGCTCCTGACGCCCACCTACTTCGTCTTCAAAATGTATAAGGACCATCAGGATGCGACGCTCCTCGGCTCCTACATCACCACACGCAACCTCTCCGAAAAGGGGAAGCTGCCCCAGCTGATCGAGAGCGCCTCCGTGAAGGAGGACGGGACCATCGTCGCCACCGTCGTCAACACCTCCCTCACCGAGGAGGCACAGGTCCTCTGCCAGATCGCGGACCAGAAGGTCACGGAGGCGGAGGCTGAGATCCTCACGGGCGATCCCCACGACCACAACTCCTTCGAGGACAAGACGAAGGTATCCTCCCGTCCCTTCGACGGCTTCACCCTCACGGACGACGGTTTCCGGACGACCCTTCCTCCCTGCTCCGTAGTAAAGTTCCTGGTGCGGTGACATGAAGGAGTGTCCGCGCTGTCTTCTGAGAGAGTCGGCGGAAAACGACGTCTACGCGGGCGTCATGGACCGGGTGGAGCGGATCCCGTCGGGCGAGCGGTCCCCGGAGGAGCTCTACCGGAACCGTCTCGAGGCCTGCCGGTCCTGCGTCCACCTGATCTCCGGCGTCTGCATGAAATGCGGCTGCTACGTGGAGTTCCGGGCGGCATACCGGCGGCTGAGATGTCCGGACGCGAAGGACCGGAAGTGGTGAGCGGCGCGCGCTGTTCAATTATTATTGGAAAGCAGAGATTTTTTAAAACTTTCGCAATCCCTCTTGACAACCCGGCGCTTTCGTGCTATACTTTGCTAAACCGATGAGGAAGAGTGAGTACGTTCTGAGAAAGCCTCCCAGAGAGCCGCGGACGGTGAAATCGCGGCAGGCGGACCGGAGCCGAATGGACTTCCGAGGGCAACCGGAACGGATCCCGTGAGAACGGATCCCGGTATGGAAGCCGGAGCTGGATCTCCGTCAACAAAATCCAGCGTATGATGGTACGCGCTGAGTGGACGTGTTTCACGTCAGGCCGGGTGGCACCGCAGGAATGTTAATTCAGTCCTGTCCCAGCAGTTTATGTTGGGACAGGTTTTTTTGTCATCATGACAGCTTTGTCCCGGGAAACCATCACAAAATTTATTCCGCAAAGCGGAAAGGAGACACTGTCATGGCAGAGAAAAGAACCGTAACCGTCGAGGAGAAGAAGGGCTTCTCCATCCAGGACCTCATCGTGGTGGCCGTACTGCTGGCCGCCGGAGCCGTGCTCAAGCTGGTGGTGGGCCAGCTGGTCAACTTCTTCGGCATGAAACCGAATTTCGTCATCGCCTCCTACTGCCTGGCCATTCTGCTGACCCGGCCGAAGCTCGGTCAGTGCGCCGTGATCGGTCTTCTGGCCGGGGCTATCTGTCAGTTTCTCCCCGGGACGCCGTGGCTCAACCTGATCTCCGAGCTGGTGGGCGCCGTGGCTATGGGGCTTCTGATCCGGGTGCCCATGAAAATCGGAAAGCTCGACGTCAATCCCATGATCTCCACCTTCGTCTCCACCGTTCTTTCCGGCGGCACCTACACCGTCTGTCTCTTCGCCTTTGTGAAGGCTACCTCGGAGGGACTTGTGGCATACGTTCCCATCGTTCTCTGCACCGCCCTCATCAACATGGTGCTGGTCCAGCTGCTTTACCTCCCTCTCCGCAGAGTCTTAAAGAAATAACCGCCCGAGGACAGAAAAGGAGTACGGATCATGATCGAAATACAGTCCCTCACCTTCCGGTATGAGGGCGCGGACCGGGACGCCCTCCGTGACGTCACCCTCACCGTCCCGGACGGCGCGTTCCTCGGCATCATCGGACCGGCCGGAGCGGGCAAAACCACCCTGGCCCACGCCATCGGCGGCATCATTCCCCACGCGGTACGGGGCGATTTCTACGGCGCCGTCCGCGTCAACGGCTCGGACACGGCGGAAACAAGGCTCACGGACCTGTCCCGCATGGTGGGCACAGTCTTTCAGGACGTGGAGAGCCAGATCATCTCCTCCGTGGTGGAGGACGAGCTGCTCTACGGGCTGGAAAACTTCGGAGTCCCCCGGGACGAGATCGAGGAGCGGCTGACCTTCGCCCTGGAGCAGGTGGGCATCGCGCCTCTGCGGCACAGAACGGTGTCCTCCCTGTCCGGCGGTCAGCGGCAGAAGGTGGCCATCGCCTCCCTGGTGGCCCTTCGCCCCGGGATCCTGGTGCTGGACGAGCCCACCGGGGAGCTGGATCCCTTCAGCAGCCGGCAGGTGTTCTCACTGCTCCGGACTCTCAACCGGGAGTACGGCATGACCATCGTGGCGGTGGAGCAGAAAATCATGCTTCTGTGCGAATTCGCGGACCGGCTTGCGGTGTTGAGCGAAGGGCGGATCGCGCGGGAGGGGACAGTGCGTCAGGTACTCTGCGACATCCGCGCGCTGGAGGAGATCGGCGTCAACTGTCCCCGGGCCGCGCTCTTCTCCTCCCTGCTGGCGGAAAAGACCGGAGCGGAGGTTCCGGTGTGCGTGAACGCGGAAGAGGCGGTCGAGGCCGCAAGGAGGGTATTGGGATGATCCTGGCGGAGCATGTAAGCTACAGCTACGGCGGCGGAGGACAGAGCGTTTCGGATCTGTCGTTCCGCATCGGGAAGGGCGAATTCGCGGCCATCCTCGGGGAAAACGGCGCCGGAAAGACCACCACCGTCAAGCTCATCGACGGCCTTCTGAAGCCCACGGAGGGCCGGATGACGGTGAACGGGCTGGACACGGCGAAAACGAAGGTCAGCGAACGGGCAAGGCAGGTGGGCTTCCTCTTTCAGAATCCCGACCGGCAGATCTGCCGGAACACGGTCCGGGACGAAATCGCCTTCGGACTCCGCGCCGTCTGGGGAAAGAAGGAAAAGGACAGGATCGACGAGCGCGTCGGAGAGCTTTTGGACCTCTTCACCTTCACCGGGGACGAGGAGCCCTTCTCCCTGAGCCGCGGGCAGAGACAGCAGGTGGCCCTGGCCTCCACGCTGGCCGTGAAGCCCGCCGTACTGATCCTGGACGAGCCCACCACCGGCCTGGATTACCGGGAATGCACCCGGATCATGGAGTTCATCCGGACCCTCAACGAAAAGGAGGGGACCACGGTTGTGATGGTCTGCCACGACATGGAGGTGGTGCTGGACTACGCCCGGCGCGCGCTGGTCATGGCGGGAGGACGGCTTCTGGCGGACGGTCCGGTCCGGGAGATCTTCCGGGACGAGGTGCTGATGGAGAGGGCTTCCCTGCTCCCCCCGCAGATCATCCGGATCGGCGGACGGCTGGGCGGGACCTTCGCGGAGGCGGACGATGCGGAAACGCTGGCGTCGCTTGTGGCGGACGAGGCGGAAAGGAGACGCGGCGCATGACGGATCTCTTTCAGTACGTGCCCGGGAACTCCCCTCTGCACCGCATGAACCCGGTGACAAAGATCGTTCTGACCGTCTCAGTATGCGCGGCGGCGTTTCTGACGGACAACCTCTTAGTGCTTCTGTTCCTGCTGGTTTTTGATTTCATGATCGGGATCACGGCGGGAGCGGCCCGGAAGGCGTTCTCCGTTTTCCGGGGCCTGTTCCGGGTTTCGGTTTTCCTCTTTATTCTGCAGACGCTGTTCGTGCGGCGCGGGAACCGGCTCTTCTGGATCGTCACCGACGAGGGACTGCTGACGGCGGCGGCTGTGGTGCTCCGGCTCCTGGTGGTGTGCCTGCCCCTGACGCTGGTGCTGACGGTGACCCGGGTCTCGGACATCGCCGGCGCGCTGGTACAGGTCCTCCGGGTCCCCTATCCCTACGCCTTCACCCTGACCACCGCCATCCGCTTCATCCCGCAGTTCATGGAGGAGATGAGCGGGATCATGGAGGCCCAGACTGCCCGCGGCGTGGAGTTCGACACCCGGAATCCCATCAAGAAGCTCGGCATGCTCCTGCCTCTCTGCGCGCCCCTTCTGATCTCCTCCGTCCGGCGGACCGGCGCGACTGCCACGGCGGCGGAGGTGCGGGGGTTCTACCTCAGGACGTGGGAATCCGGCTGCAGAAAGTACGGGTTCGGCCCCGTGGATCTTGCGGCGGCTCTGATCTGCGCGGCTCTGATCGCGGGAGCCGTCCTGATCCCGTGAGTCAGGCGGCATTCGACATAAGATGAACAACAGGAAAGGAATCTCAATATGAAGCGTTTTTCAACCGTCGAGGAGGCGCGGGCGTATTTCGTCAACGACCGGTTCGCCTCGACAAACGGCGTTCAGCTGGATGAGCTGACGGAAGACGGATGCGTCTGCCACGTCGATCTGACGGACAACTGCCGTAACGCCCTGGGAGGCGTCATGGGAGGGATCATCTTCACCCTGGCGGACTTCGCCTTCGCGGTCTCCTCCAACAACGTCCACGAGGGCACCGTGGCCATCGACGTGTCCATTCAGTTTCTCAGCGCGGCGAAGGGCTCCCGGCTCACCGCCCGCTCGGTCTGCGTGAAGGACGGCCGCACCACCTGCGTGTATCAGGTCGTGGTCACCGATGACACCGGGCGGAACGTCGCCCTGTTCACCGGAACGGGATTCAAGGCGTAAAGCAATCGCATACACCACGGTATCGAAACAGGGCTGCCGCATATCTCCTTTTTTCAGGAGTCAACGCGGCAGCCCCTTCTTCGCATAACATGGGCCCTTCCCTTCGGACAGGTCGGAAAACCGGAAGCCGGATTCACGCCAGGCCGGGAGGACAGGGCTTTCCGACGGCGCGGCGGTGGGCGAAGTACAGCTCCTCCGTGGCCAGCGCCATCTTGGTGACGGAGAA
>CACYWX010000149.1 GCA_902778205.1 uncultured Ruminococcus sp.
GGCGGTGAAGCAGATATAGCGCATGCCCGCCTCCTCCGCCATCCGCACCCATTCGTCCGGATCGTAGGACACGGGATTGAACCGCCGCGCCAGAGCCTCGTAGTCCTCGTGACGCCAGTCTCCCCGGGCCAGCACCTGCTCATGGACGGCGGGAACGGCGTAGAGGCCCCAGTGGATGAAGAGGCCGAAGCGGTTCCCGGCATATTGCTTTTTTGAGGGAGTTTCTTTTTCCATCGGATACCTCGTTTCATGATGACGGCAGGGACCGCCGGACTTGACTTTTCCCGCCGTTCCATGTATAATCGTTCCATCGGAGGAGGGATGAACATGATTTTATTTGTCAATGCGTGCGTCAGAGAGCAGTCCAGAACCAGGCGGCTCGCGGACAATCTGCTGTCCTTTCTGGATGGATCGGCGGAGGAGGTCCGGCTTGCGGAGATTACGTTTCCCAAAGTCGATGAAGCGTTTCTGAACAGGCGCGAGGAGCTGATCTGGCAGGGGAGGTTCGACGATCCCATGTTCCGGTACGCGCGGCAGTTCGCCGAGGCCTCCCGGATCGTGATCGCCGCGCCGTACTGGGACCTGTCCTTTCCCGCGTCGCTGAAGCAGTATCTGGAGCAGGTCAGCGTCCCCGGGATCACCTTCGCGTATACGGAGGACGGGACTCCGAAGGGCCTCTGCCACGCGGACCGGCTGTATTACGTGACCACGGCGGGCGGCCTTTATGTCCCCGACACGTTCGGTTTCGGATACGTAAAGGCCCTGGCGGAGGATCTGTTCGGCATCGGCCGGGCCGAGCTGATCCGGGCGGCGGGTCTGGATCTGGACGGAGCGGACCCGGAGGAGCTCCTGTGGGAGAGCATCCGGGAGATCTACGGGAAATACGGTCCGCAGTCCGAAAAATAAGCGCGGGAATCATACCGGAACGCCCTCCCCGTCAGCGCGGAGAACCGCCTGGGGGAAGGGCGTTTTTTACACGCGGGATGTCAGTTGAAGCAGGTCCAGCCGGGGAGCCAGTCGCGGTTGGCCTCGAACAGGCGGGACACCATCTCCTGGATTTCCGCCATGGAGCAGACGGCGGCCGTCAGCGGATCGTAGAGGCAGGCCCAGTAGATTTTCTGCGGGTCGCGCTCCAGACCGCCCGCAACGGCCAGCTCCTCGGACGCCGCGGATATGCCGTTCAGCGCGGCCAGCTGAGGCGGAAGCGCGCCCACGTGGATCGGCTCAAGCCCGCGCTCCGACGCCAGCACCGGGACCTCCACGCAGCATCCCGCGGGCAGATTGTCGATGAGCCCGAAGTTGCGCACGTTGCCGTTGAAGTGGAACATGGCGTGATCCCCGAACACCGCGTTGAAGATGTACGCCGCGTATTCCTCGCCTCTGGCCAGGGAGAAGTTCTCGAGATCGAATTTGCCGAATTCCCGGATGTGCCGCTCTTCGGTGGTCTCGTCCTTTGAGGCTTCCTTTCTCGCCAAGGCGTCGTGTCCGGGATTCCAGTTGGTGCCGTGGGTGCAGTATTTCTCGATCAGGTCCGGACGCTTGCGGAACCACCAGTTGTATTCGCTTTTGTGGCCGCTGGATTCCGTGGGATAGTACCCCAGATGCAGGAACATCTCGTTGCGGACCTGCTCCCGGTCGTAGATCTCCTGATGCTCGGTGATGGCCTTGCGGATCAGGGGAATGGCGTCGACTCCGTTCCAGTCGAATTTCAGATAGTGCGCCTGATGGTTGAGACCGGCGCAGAGATAAGTGACCTCGTTCTTCGGCGCGCCGATGAAGTCGCAGAGCATGGCGGCTGTCCCCTGTACGGAGTGGCACAGGCCGCTGATGGCGACCTTGTCCGTGGAGCCCTGAAGCGCGCGGCACAGCATCGCCATGGGATTGGTGTAGTTGAGCCAGAGCGCTTTCGGACACAGCTCCTCGATGTCGTGAAGGATGTCCAGCATGGGATACAGGGTCCTCAAGAAGCGGAAAACGGCGGAGGGCCCCCGGGTGTCGCCGATGTTGATGGAGCAGCCGTAGGCCTCAGGGATGGCGATGTCGTTGTAGAGGTCCTTGTTCGTCCCGCAGCAGATGGTGGTGACCACGCCGTCCGCTCCGGGGAGGACCTTTTTCCGGTCCGTTTCGGCGGTGACCTTCGCCGGGTAGCCGCCCTTTTCCACGATGCCGTCCACCGCCTTCTTCGAAAGGGCGAGGTTGGTCTCGTTGATGTCCACCAAGGCGATCTCCGCGTCGCGGAAGGCCTCGAAGGTCAACAGGTCCCGGACGAGATTCCGGGTGAAGACGAGGGAGCCGGATCCGATGAATACGATTTTCTTTGCCATGATCTGTTCTCCTTTCCGGAATGTGGATTCACCTCCGATTATAGCGGATCCGCGGCGGAATTACAAGAGCTTTGCGCTTTTTTCCCCATCCGCGGCAAAATCCTTCGTCCGAGGCTTGCCGGATTCCCGGAACTGTGTTATACTGGATTCAAACCGCCCGGATCCCCGATGCGGGACCGGAAATGGAGAGGAGAGCATACCCATGCGGAGAAGGATTTTCACGGCGGCGCTCATCGCCGTGCTGTTCTGCGTCTCTGCCCTGACCGCTTCGGCGGCTGATACCTCCGTCCGCTTTTCCGACGTGAAGGAGACGGACTGGTTCGCGGACGCCGTATATACTGCGGCGGGAATGGGACTGATCAACGGGAAGGGAAAGGACGCCTCCGGGGAGGATCGCTTCGATCCCGAGGGGAGCATCACCCTGGCCGAGGCGGTGAAGCTGGCGGCCTGCATGAGTCAGCTTTATGCCGACGGAGCGGTGACGCTGACCAACGGGGATCCCTGGTATGAGAGCTACGCGGATTACGGGCGCTCCCGTTTTCTGGCGGATTCCTGGCCGGGCTTCACCTATGAAAGCGTCCTGGAGGATCCGGGCCGGGTGCTTCTTCGGGCGGAATTTGCCTGGATCTTTGCCCGGGCCCTGCCCTCGGAGGCTCTGACACAGATCAACGACATCCCGGACGACGCGGTCCCGGATATGAAGAAGGACGAAAAGAATCTGTCCGATCGGATGGCGCGTCTCATGACGTACTATCCGGAGGTTTACGCTCTCTACCGGGCGGGGATCATCAACGGATCGGACAAGGCGGGAACCTTCCTTCCGGAGTCCAATATCCGGCGGTCCGAGGTGGCGGCCATCACGGTGCGGATGTGCATCCCCGGGGAGCGGGTCGGCGCACCTGCCGGACTGGGCGAAGCGGAATAAAATCACGAAAAGAATGACTGTGCCGCGGGGCTGTCCGGTTCCGCGGCGGAAAGGGATAAAAACAAATGAACAAGATCAAGACGGCGGCGGTCCTTCTCCTCTGCGCCCTGCTCTGCGCGGCGGCGTCCTGCGGCAAAAAGACGGAGACCGCGGGAGGAGAGGGAGCTTCCGCGGCGGTATCGGCGGGAGAGGACGCGGGTGAGAGCGCGTCCGCCGATCCGGACGAGCTGGTGAAGGGGATCTGCGAAAAATACAATCTGACGGACGGTTTCGTCTTCACCTCTTCCTCCACGGAGCTGGGAGAATACCTGGACGAGGACCTGATCCAGTCCTACTACGGGGACGCTGACGACGCCCCAGATTTCTCGAAGGTGGAGAAATACTGTCTTTACGTGGACGAGAGCGATCCGGACATCATCATCGACGTGGGCGTTTTCAAAATGGCGGATCCCTCCTACGCGGACACCCTCATGCAGTACCTGCAGGCGCGGATCGACGTGAAGATCGAAAACGGAGCCCGCTACACCAACATCGACGTGGAGACGCTGAAGAAGTCCGTGGTGGCGAAGACTGGCGGATGGGTCTACTACGTGGTGTCCTACGATACGGCGGACATCGTGAACGACATCAAGGCCGCGCTGAAGTAAAACCCGGCCGTCTCTGTTTGCTATGATTTTTTCTTCCCTGCTGTTTCTGTTTGCGTTCCTGCCCGTGACCCTGGCGCTGTATTATCTCATCCCGGGGCGGCGGGCGCGGAATTGGGTCCTGTTCGTCCTGAGCCTGATTTTCTACGGCTGGGGCGAGCCGGTCTACATCCTCGTCATGCTGGCGTCCATCACGGAGGCCTGGGGCTTCGGGTTCCTCATCGCGAAGCACCGGGAGGGGAACAAAAGGCTGGCCCGGACCTGGATGACGGTGTCCCTGCTCTGCAATCTGGCGGCGCTGTTGTTCTTCAAGTACGCCAATTTCTTCATCGACAACCTGCGGCTGATCCCCCTGCTGTCGGAGCGGCTCTCCCCCATCGAGGGGTTGACCCTGCCCATCGGGATCTCCTTCTACACCTTTCAGATCATGTCCTACACCATCGATCTGTACCGGGGCGAGACGGACGTACAGCGGAACTACGTGGCGTTCGGCGCCTATGTGACCCTGTTCCCCCAGCTCATCGCCGGTCCCATCGTGCGGTACCGGGACGTGGACGATCAGCTGACGGATCGGCGGGAGAACCTGCCCCTGTTTTCCAGCGGGGTGCGGCGGTTTCTGATCGGACTGGGCAAGAAGGTGCTGATCGGGGACGCCTGCTCCCGGGTTTACGAATACGCCAAGGGGACGGCGCAGTTCCATCCCACGGCGGCGGCGGCCTGGATGACGGTGATCTTCTACACCCTGCACATCTACTACGACTTCTCCGGCTACTCCGACATGGCCATCGGGCTCGGGAGGATGTTCGGCTTCCGGTTTCTCGAGAACTTCAACTATCCGTACATCTCCTCGAGCATCACGGAGTTCTGGCGGCGGTGGCATATGTCCCTCGGGACCTGGTTCAAGGAATACGTGTACATCCCCCTGGGCGGCAACCGGGCCGGACGGCTGAAGCAGTACCGGAACATCGCCGTGGTGTGGTTCCTGACGGGCTTCTGGCACGGGGCCAGCTGGAACTACGTCCTGTGGGGCGTGTATTTCGGGGTGATCCTGATGCTGGAGAAGACCTTCCTGCTGAAGGCGCTGGACCGGATCCCGCGGATCTTCCGGCATCTGTACGCCCTCTTCCTCATCGGGGTGGGGTGGATCCTCTTCTCCTTCACCGACATGGCGGCGGGGTGGCAGTGCTTCCGGTCCCTGTTCGGCTTCGGGACGGAAGCCTTTGCCACGCCCACGGTGTGGTATGAGTTCCTGCACGCGCTCCCGCTGCTTCTGATCGCGGCGCTGGGTGCGACTCCGCTTCCGAAGAGGATCTGGGACACCCTCTGCCGATGCGACTGGACGGCGGAGGGAGCGCTGGACGAAAAGGGGCGGGAGATCCCCGTGAAGGACGCGCCCCTCGGGACCCGGGGCAGGGTATTCGGCGTTCTGACGGCGGCGGGATGCTTCGGGATCCTTCTGCTGTCCACGGCGTATCTGGTGGACTCCACCTTCTCGCCGTTTCTGTATTTCATTTTCTAGGAGGACGGCATGAAACGGATCTGCAATCTTTTGACGGCCGTTCTCTTTGCGGCGTTTCTCTTCGTCTGCGGCGCGGCCTTCGTCCTTCTGCCGGATCAGGGCTTTTCGGCGGAGGAGAACCGGGTGCTGGCGCAGTTCCCGGCCTTTACCTGGGGGCGGCTGGCGGACGGTTCTTTTTCCTCCGGCATCAACGACTATTTCGCTGACCAGTTCCCGGTCCGGGATCTCTTCGTGGGGATCAAGGGCGTGAGCGAGACCGTCCTGCTCCGGGGTGAGAACAACGGAGTCCTCCTGGGGAAGGACGGCCAGCTGGCGGTGCGCCGGTTCCGGGTCTACAAGAGCCGTCTCGTACAGACGGACGATATGGATTACTATTACGAAAACACGGTGAAGCGGAACGTGGAGGCCATCCGCCAGTACGCGGAGACGAACGGCATGGAGACCGTCGTCGTTCTGCCTCCCCGGACCGTGGACGTCTGCGCGGACGCCTTCTCCTATCCCGGCGAGATTACGGAATCCCTGCATGGGGCCTTCTCGGAGCTGGAGGATACCGGGTACATCGATCTGCTCCCGCTGTTCCGGGAGAAATACGGGGCGGGGGAGTACGTCTACTACCGGGGCGACCACCACTGGACGGCCCTCGGCGCGTATTACGCCTACCGGGAGATCATGACGGCCTTCGGCATGGAGGCGGACATCCTGCCCCGGGAGTCCTTCTCTCTGGAGGAGGTTCCGGATTTCTACGGCACCACCTGGTCCCGGGCCGGGTACAAATTCGTCGGGCCGGACGTGCTGACGATCCCCACCACCGGGCATGAGGATGAGCTCGAGACCACCTGCCTGTCCATTCAGGCCGTGAAGGGGGAGGACGGGAAGCAGCGGCGCGAGCTTCTGCCCTACAAGACCTTCGACGGCTGGCTCGTGCGGGATTATCTGACGGAAAAGGACAAATACGGCGCGTTCCTCGACGGGACCCATCTCGTCCAGACGGTGTTCTCGAAGACCGGGGAGCGGGAGCGGCTCCTTGTCATCAAGGACTCCTTCGCCAACACCCTGGTCCCCTATCTGTCCGCCCATTTCGATCTGGTGATCGTCAATCTGGCGGAGGGGGAAGAGGACGCGTCAAGGTATGCGGAGCAGTTCGGAACCACCCGCGCGCTCATCGTATACAACTGGGAAAACATGATCACCAACATCAATCCGGCGGGACTCCGGTAAAACAGCGAGGTATCAAGACATGATCAACGAAATCCTGAAGGCGGCGGCGGCTCTCATGGCGGCGGCGGCGATTCTGCCCGCGTCCGCGGGATGCAAGAAGGGCGGCATTTCCGTCAGCGAGGCCAGCTCCCTGATGAATCAGCTGGATCAGGCCGGCGCCATCTCCATCGAGGAGATCGAGCAGGAGGCGGAGGCGGCGGCTCAGGCAGCGGCGGAGAAGAAGGCAGCGGAGCTGGCGGAAAAGGAAGCCCAGCGTCAGGCGGCCAAGGACGCGCTCAACAACAAGGGGACCACGACCACGGTCCAGCAGCCCAAGACCGAGGAGCCGGAGATCGACCGGACCGGTCTGAAGATCTCCAATCCCGTGGATGCGGTGCCGCTGGCGAATCCGGAGCTGTATTCCGCGGGTCCCTTCGTGCCGGAGGTGTACGATCCCGCCGACACCCGGGAATTCAAGGTGCTGGGGGCCGCCTACTCGGACGATTTCTGGGCGGTGGTCTACGGCGAATGCAAGGTGGGGGCCGTGGTGAGCGCGACGGTGTCCGACAACGAGGAGAAATACACGGTCCAGTCCGAGGGCGGATGCTTCGCGCTCCGGATCTGGGCTCCCCGGATCAACACGCGCCTCTACCTGACCGAGTCCTACGACGGCAAGCAGATCGGGGACATCCACGTGTGGGACGGCCGGGTGATCAGCTCGTCCTATGAGGAGGACCTGAACTGGAGCGTGCTGATCGGCGGCGGCAACCAGGGCTTCTACTACAAGATGATCCCGGACTTCGAGCACACCAACCTGCTCTCCGACCAGGGAGAAGGTCACGGAGAAGATCCGCGGCAGAGTGGAGAAGCTCGCCGAGATCGGGGATGGCTGCGAGCTGATCTACCTGCTGGCTCCGGCGTCCATGACGATCTACCCGGAGCTTGTGCCGGACACCATAGACCACGCCGAGGGCGAGAGCCGGTACGACCAGGTGAAGGAGGTCCTGACGGCGGCGGGCGCCACGGTCATCGATCTGCGGGACACCTTCAAGGCCCACAAGAACGACGCCCTGCCCCTCTACTACGACTACGACAGCCACTGGACGGAATACGGCGCGTACATCGCCTATGTCCAGCTGTACGACTACATCTCCGACCGGTATCCGGCGGCCGCACCCCGCAAGTTCAGCGAATTCAGCTGGGACTGGGCGTACTACACCCGCGGCGACATGCCCTGGTACTTCGACGTGGACCAGGGAGGCCTGGTGTACGAATACACCTTCAAGCGGACCATGAATTTCGAGGGCGTGCCGGACTTTCTGAAGAACATGAGCCGGTTCAAGCTGAAGAACTCCGTGTCCTATCCCGCCTACGCGGACGAGATTTCCGCCTCCGGCACCTACAAGACCGGAAACGCGGAGCTGCCGGACATCTACGTCTTCCGCAACTCCTACGGCGCGGCGGTGTGGGATCTGCTGATCGAGCGGAGCAACAAGGCGGTGTTCAACACCATGTTCTCCTACACCTTCAACCTGGCGCAGATCAAACAGGCCGATCCGGACTACGTGATCTACGTGGTGACGGAGTGGGAGCTGAACAACATTTACGACAACTGAGGACGATCTGATACGGAGGGTTTATCATGGGAAAGCTGAAAATCGGGGTATTCGGCGCGCACCGGGGCATGACGATGATCCATCAGCTGCTGCACAATCCGGACGCCGAGGTGACCGCCATCTGCGACAAGTTCCGCCCCTCGCTGGACGAAGCCGGAAAGACGGCGGAGGACGCGGGGCTGAAGGTGGAGCTCTTCGAGAATTTCGAGGACTTCTTCCA